>JANYKA010000073.1 GCA_025358315.1 Gemmatimonadota bacterium
TTGCTGACGGGTGTGCAGGGTGCAGGGTGCAACAACGCGTTGCTGACGGGTGTGCAGGGTGCAGAGTGCAACAACGCGTTGCTGACGGGTATGCAGGGTGCAGAGTGCAGCAACACGTTGCCGACGGGCGTGCAGGGTGCAGAATCGTCTTAGGGGGTGAAGGCGCCTGGTGGGAGTTTGGAGTGCAGAGATTTTTGGATCGCAATCAATAGCCGGCGCAGGCGCGCGAGATAGCTGTATCGGGCAAACACGATCTCGTCGCCGAGGGCGTCACGAAGCGCTGCGTACCACACAATGGATTCGCGAGTCGAGCCGAGTGCGTACCCATAAAAACGGGCGCGATCACCCGGAGTCGGTCGGCTGTAGCCTTCGGCAATGTTCGCGCTTATGGAGGAGGCGCAGGCCAACAACTGACTCCGGCAATGGGAATATTCGTCGCCTTTGGCTCGGCGAACATCGCCCCGAACGATATCCCCTAAATACAACGCGAGCCGGTACGTATCCAATTTCCACAAGACATCGCCGCGGATTGCTTCCGGCTGCCCCTTCTCCCACACATCGAAGTCATTGTCCATCCTCGACGGTAGACTCATAAGGCCCGTCGACCATCACCAATCCTTCGCCGCTGCAAGCTGCACGCTGCACGCTGCACACCCCGTCAGAAACGCGATGCTGCACCCTGCCCCCTGCACACCCCATCAGAAACGCGATGCTGCCCCCTGCACCCTGCACTCCCCGTCAGAAACGCGATGCTGCACCCTGCCCCCTGCACACCCCGTCAGAAACGCGATGCCCCCCAGTCCCAACCACCAACTCCACCCCCGCAGCACGAAGTTCTTATCTACGCCACCGCATACTGCTGCGTCACATCCCGCCCCGCCCCCTTCACAACCAGCTTAAATTCGTCCGGTCGCAACAGCGGATCATCCCTCATCTCCAGCGTGAACCCAAGCCCCTTCGAAAGCTTCTTCAAGAGATCCCGTTCGTTCTCGAGCAGATAAATCGCCGTATCGGGATGCAGCTTCACCACCAGGCTATCCCGTCGCCCTTCGACCGCAATACGCCGCACCGACCGTTCCATTCGGCGCACGATGGTCTCGGGCGTAAACACCCGGCCGGTACCCGCGCACACCGGGCATGCCTCCGTCATATTCTGCAAATGACTCTGACGCACGCGCTGCCGGGTCATCTCGATCAACCCGAGGTCACTGACGGCAAACGCCTTGGTACGCGCCCGATCGCGGCCCAGATGCGTACGCAACTCCTGTAGCACCTTGTCACGATTGGCCTTCGTTTCCATATCAATAAAATCGCAAACGATAATGCCGCCGATATCACGGAGCCGGATCTGCCGCGCCACTTCACGGGCGGCTTCGCTGTTCGTCTTGTAGATCGTTTTTTCGGGATCACGCTTGCCGACGAATCGGCCGGAGTTCACGTCCACCGAGACCAGGGCTTCCGTCGGCTCGATGATGATGTACCCACCGCTCGGCAGATCACAGCGACGCTTGAACAGATCGCGGATCTCGCCTTCGATATTCGCCTTATCGAACAGTGGCGTTTTCTCTTCGTACAGTGCAACGCGATCGACCAGTTCCGGCGCAATATCATTGAGATATTCGACGACTTCGTTGTAGACCTGCTTGGAGTCCACCGTCAGCTTGTCGACCTTGGTGCTAAACAGGTCGCGGATAATGCCACGCGTCAGTGAGGTCTCGCGATGCAGCAACTTTGGCGGCGATCCGACGAACTTCGTTTTTTTGTTGATCTTTTGCCACTGATTGATCAACGTCGTGATTTCGCGCTCGAACGTCTCCTGCGTGACGTCTTCCCCAACGGTCCGCACAATTACGCCGCCGGAGTTTTTGGGGAGCACCTTCTGCACCTGTTCGCGCAGACGACCGCGCTCGGCACGGTCGCCGATTTTGCGGCTTACACCGACGCGCGAGGCGAATGGCATAAAGACCACAAAGCGTCCGGCCAGCGACACCTGCGCCGTGCAGCGCGGCCCCTTCGTGGAGATCGGTTCTTTTGAGACCTGCACAATGATGTGCTGGCCGCGCTTCAGGACGTCCTGAATCTGCGGCGGCTCTTTCTTTGGTCGACGCCCACCACCGCGACGCTTGCGTTGCTGCACCGGCACCGGTACCGGCGCAGATACAACGGCCGCAACCGGCTCTACGCCGTCCGCATACGGAGACGCATCGGCAGCGGAATCAACTACTGAATCGGCGGGGTCGGGTTCGGCATGCGATTCGTCGTCCGACTCCACCTCTTCGGCGTCGTCGTCTTCGTCATCGTCGTCCTCGTCATATACGAGGTCCGAATTATGGAGAAATGCGCTCTTCTCGGTGCCGATGTCGATGAAGGCTGCCTGAATGCCCGGCAGCACCGCATCAACTTTGCCCCAATAAATGTCGCCGACCATTCTGCGTGCTTCGGGCCGGTCGACCTGCATCTCAACGAGCTGGTCGTCCTCCAAAATCGCGACGCGCACTTCGCGCTGCGTCGCACTGATCAAAATCTCTCGCTTCATTTTCTGTCGTAATAGGTGACCCTTGGCGAGCCCGCGCGATCGTACACGCCATCGCCCCCCGGCGCGCGCGAAAAGCTCGGGGCCCGTGAATCAGGCCCGTGCCGTCGCTGGCCGGGAGAAATAGGCTGTGCGTGCGATCCATAAGTGGCATGCTCTCAAGGAAATAACGGCGGGCACGGCCCAACCCAACAACGGGCCTCCGCCTCACACGAGAGCCCCCCGAACAGCGGGAGGCTCGCATAGACGTACTATATAGCTAGGCGATGCCCGTGCCTGGCGCAACGGTCTGCCACCTAAATTCCGGACATCAAGTCCTTGAGCAGGTGCCGGGCGATCACGATTCGCTGGATCTCACTGGTGCCTTCGCCAATCTCGCCAATCTTGGCGTCGCGCATCATCCGTTCGACCGGGTAGTCCTTCGTATAACCGTAGCCCCCGTGAATTTGGACTGCCCGGATCGTCGCGCGCATCGCCAGTTCACTGGCGAACAACTTCGCGATCGCGGCTTCCTTGCCGAACGGCCGGCCATTCTGGGCAAGCCACGCGGCGTGATACACGAGATGGCGCGCCGCCTCGAGCTCGGTCGCCAGATCGGCCAGCTGAAACTGAATCCCCTGAAACTCGGCGATGGACTTTCCGAACTGTTTACGGGTGACCGAATACTGTAGCGCCTGCTCGAATGCGCCCTGTGCGACGCCCAGCGAAAGCGCCGCGATTCCGACGCGTCCGGCATCGAGAGTGCGCATGAAGTTGATGAATCCCATCCCTTCGTCGCCAATGCGGTTTTCCACGGGCACTTCAACATCCTGGAATATCAATTCGCGCGTATCGGATGCGCGCCAGCCGAGTTTATTCTCTTTCTTCCCGGACGTGAATCCCTTCATCGGGCTCAGCGCGTCGCTGTGCCCCATGCCAATCTCGCGCGTCTTCGCTAAATCGCACGTTTCTTTTGTCAGAATAAATGAACTGATCCCTTTGGTTCCCTTGCCCGGATCGGTGACGGCTGTGACGATAAAAATCTCGCCAACGCCACCGTGAGTGATAAATCGCTTGGAACCGTTCAGCACATAGTGACCATTCTTGCGGACGGCCGTGGTGCGCGTGCCGCCGGCATCAGACCCGGCATTTTCTTCGGTGAGACCAAAGCCGCCGAGTACGGAACCAGACGCGAGAAGCGGCACATAGCGCTTCTTTTGCGCGTCGGTACCGAAATTCACAATTGGCGACGTGCCGAGCGTGGTGTGCGCGGAGATCGTGATGGAGTGCGAGGCGCACACCCGCGCGAGCTCTTCAATCGCGATGATGAAGCTCATCGAATCGAGCCCGGCGCCGCCAAGTGACTCGCTCCACGGAATACCGAGGAGGCCGAGACCGGCCATTTTCTTGACATTGTCCCATGGAAATTCCTGTGACTCGTCGAATTGGGAAGCAACGCGAGCGACCTCGTCGCGTGCGAATGCACGCACCATCTCGCGTACAGCGAGGTGGTGGTCGTTGAAGTAGAGGGTATCGTCCATTCCGAAAGATAACGAAGTCGGCCAGCGGTCGGCAGGAGCCGCCTTAGTTCTCTTTTATCACCCGCAGGAACTCTTCGCCGTACTTATCCATTTTGGCGGGTCCAATGCCATGCACGTCCATGAGAGCGCCCGGAGTTATGGGACGTGCCCGAGCCATTTCACGGAGTGTGCGATCGGCGAAGACAACATAGGCAGGCACGGCATCGCGCTTCGATAGCTGCGTACGCAGCGCCCGAAGTCGGTCGAGCAGCCCGGTCTGATCTACGGTGAGATCGGCAAGCTCTGCGGTAGCCACTTTGGACTTCGCGACTTTCGCGACGGCCTTTTTCGAACGGCCAGGAGGGGCGGATGCAGACGCCGTGGCCTGATGCCCCAGATGCAAGCAGTTATCGCATTGTGCACAGTTCGCCGATGCCGAGGGGTCGCCAAAATAGCGCAGGACAAAACCGCGGCGGCAACGATCTGTGTACGCGTACTTCTGCATCATCTCCAGTTGGGCAAACTCGGCGCCGCGACGACGCTCGAGCGTTTCCCAGTCAATCGGCCAGCGGTCGGCGGGCGCCAAGCGATCGGCTACGACGAGTCCCTCGCCCACGCGGGACCAGATGAGAAACTGACGACCTTCCAACGCTTCAAGTAGCGGAATGGCTATCGCCCTGCCACTGAGACCGGGCGGCAGCGCATCGAGATCAACAATCGCACCATCGGCAACGGACCCACGGGACATCCGCCAGAGCGCTCTGAGCAGTCCCAGCTCAACAGATTCGTCACCGGCCATTTCACTCTTGATGCGGTCGGGGGTCGCGAGGAACCGCACGCGGACGCGCGAACGTTCGCCATCGGACGCGCTCAGTGCCCCAGCCGCAATGAGAATTCGCAGCGATGATTCGGCCTCACGATCAGAAATCTTTCCTTTTGCTGCCGCGGCGAGCCCGGCCGGATCGAGCGAGAGCGCACCGTCTTTGCCAGCCTCCCGGCACGCGGCGGCATATACCGCTTCGACCGTGACGCGATCCGGACATGCGGCCTTGATAAAAAACTCATGCGTGAACCGGTCCTGAAACGCGTGCAACAGAAAACAATCGGCCGTCGCTCCATCACGACCGGCGCGGCCGGACTCTTGATAGTAGGCCTCCAGCGACCCCGGCATCGCGTGATGCACGACCAGGCGGACGTTGCGCTTGTCGATCCCCATACCGAATGCGTTCGTCGCAACAATCGCGCGAACGCGTTCGGCCATAAAATCTTCCTGAACTTCCCGGCGGTGATCATCATCGAGTCCGGCATGGTAGGCCAGACTTGGGACGCCGGCCCGCGTTAGCACTTGAGCCACGCGTTCGACGGTTTTTCGCGTCGCCGCATAGATGATGGCGACCCCCGCCCGCTCTTTGAGCAGCTCGACGAGCGTGCCGTCCTTCTCGGCGTCGTTTTTGGTCCGCACGACGTGCCAACGCAAATTCGGACGGTCGAATCCGGTGAGGACAATTTCAGGATCGCGCAGCTTGAGCACACGGGCGATGTCTTTTCTGACTTCAGGAGTCGCCGTGGCCGTGAGCGCGATGATCGGCGGTGCGCCGAGTTTCGCGTGAATCTCCCGCACGCGGCGATAGCTCGGGCGAAAGTCGTGCCCCCATTCACTGATGCAATGCGCTTCATCCACGGCCAGCAGCGAGACACCGGACGCGGCGAGTCGCTCGCCCGTGGAACCGACATCGAATCGTTCGGGCGCCACATAGAGCATTCGTATTTCGCCGCGCTGCGCCCGCGACAGGCGATCGCTGATTTGCGATGCACTGAGTGAACTGTTCACGAACGTTGCCGGGATGCCTTTTGCTTCGAGGGCATCGACCTGGTCTTTCATCAATGAAATGAGCGGCGACAACACGACCGTGAGGCCATCGAGTAACAGCGCCGGCACCTGATAACAAAGCGATTTTCCGCCGCCGGTTGGCAAGATCACCAGTGTATCGCGGCCCCCGAGTACGGACGCGACGGCGCGCTCCTGGCCGGGGCGAAAGTCCCCGTGACCGAAGCGCTCACGCAGCACAACGCGCGCTTGTTCGATGGTAGCGGTGGGCACGGCGAAGAATAGCCGGACGCGCGCCGACGCGTGACAGCCGATTCGCGCTGGTGCGGCGAATCCATGCGCGCGCGGTCGGGCCCGACGGCTTTGCTTCTGTGCGCGCGGTCGGGTTCGGGGGGCTCGCGCGTCGACTCACATTCGCACCTATACCAGTCCAGTTCGGGCGAGCGAGCAGACCGCTAAACGGCGCGAGTAAAGTGGCCGCGGGTAAACTGATCACCGACGAGCGCCCGCGGTGCCGACACATCGGGGCGATCACCAGCGGCCAACGCATCGAGCATCACCCGATACGCGCGTACGACATTGGCAACTGGATCACCCGGCACATTGAACACGACCCGGAAACCGTGAATGCCCTGGCGCCAAAGACGCGGCACGAACTCCGATCCTTCGATCGGGCGTGAATGCAACAGGCGATTCCGGCACGCGCTATCGGTCGCTACAGGAAAAACGTATCCAGCCGGATCGGTCAGCTCGACGTTCGGATGTTTCTGCACGCACAGGTCGCGACAGGTCATCACCTCGCGATTGAATGCCGCACTGAGAACACAATGCTCCAGCGTCATCCCTTCCGGACGTCCATAAATGAGCACGTCGAACGGCTCTCCTTCCCACGGCGCGACAAGTGCACCGATCTCCTCAACCGTGAGTTCCACCGATGCCGTGATGCGCTGTGCACCGAGGCGAAACAATTCGGCCGCGGTATGTTGATTGAAACAGTTCACCGCATAATCGGCAATCACGTCGCGCCCGGCTCGGCTCAGCTCGGCCACCAAACCCACGTGACCGCTGAGAATCGGGAGATCGAGTTCAAGCCACTTGTCGAGCTGTGGCCGGTCCTCGGGGCGCACGATCGTCGGGGTGCGCAAACGGAACCCTACGCCACTGGCGGATAGTTCGTCCGCAAGCGCTTTAACTTTGGAGCGCGGCGGCGCCGGGTGCCGAAGAAACGGATCGAACACAATTTCCGTAGCGCCGGCAGTAGCGGCGGCACGGGCATCGTCCACAGTCCAAACTTCGGCACGCAACGAAAATGCCAGATCAGGAGACGATTCCTTCGAAGCCGCCACATCGAGCCGAATTGCCGCTTCGATTACAGCAGTGCGCTCGGCGATTTTCGCCGTATGCGCCCAGTCGCGACGGATCATTAGTTCGTCAACTGCCGCCTGTCGTAGATGATTAAGTTCGCTCACCGGGAGAAAGAGCGCATCATCGAGCCCTTGGGTGTCGAGCGCAGCTAGGGCGAATGGCGTATCGCCGAGCCGGCCAAGTTGTTCCCGCAGCTTCGCCGTATCCAGCGCGCGTTTGTCGGCCGCAGCAAGCGTGACTTTCGAAGCGACCGTGACACTTTCACCGGCGCTGGTGAACATCGCTTTTAGCGGTGCGCCGGCGCTGCCGAACACACGAACGTCGAGTCCGCTCTTTCGCCGCTTCGCCGGCCCTTGCAATGCGGCATAGCTTCGGCGCGCCCGATCGAGCAACGCCGCTTCCGCACTGCGAATCACGCGCCAGCCCGGCCGCACCCAGCTGCGGGCGCCGATGGCTTGGCGAACGCGGCCGTTTTTATCAGAGATGGTCCGAATAGCACTGACGGAGAAGCCGGTGCTGTCTTCCGGTGCGGCGCCTTCGGGCGGCTCGAACCCTAGCCCGTCACCAAGCGCAATCGGCGTGTGCACGTCCACAATAATTTCATTGGCTTCAATGGCAACTACAACGCCGAGCTCGGCACCGCGATTATCCGGCTGGGTTCGCGTGATATAGTCGCGACCAGCGCGGCCGCCGTACATGCCACCGGTAAAACCACGGCTGAAAATCTGCACTAACGGTTGCACTTCCTTGAATTCAGGCGGCGCAAACGTGCCATGATCCACACGATCAAGAAACTCGCGGTACCCTTTGGTGACCGTCGCGACATACTCCGGCTTTTTTTTGCGCCCTTCGATCTTCAGGCAACCAACACCGGCATCGGCAATCTCCCGCAAATGATCGTACGCGCCGAGGTCTTTGGCCGAAATGAGATATCCGCGATCGAGTTCTTCGCCAGTGGAAGCGTCGGCAAGCGTGTAGTCCTTGCGACACGATTGAGCGCAGGAGCC
>JANYKA010000167.1 GCA_025358315.1 Gemmatimonadota bacterium
GGCATCCAACCGCTCCGTCACCCGGCGGCTCTGGTGCTTCGCGAGGAATTCGGCGAGCGCCGTCGCAAACAAATTACTCCGCGACACGCCCAATCGCTCCGCCAGCGCGTCCGCAGACGCGAAGAGATCATCGGGCAAGGAGATGGCAGTTTTCATACTGCAGTATAACTATGGTATAACCTTTCGTCCAGCGCCGGGAACGACAAGCATCAATCCTACCGCCGCGACACCAGCCAGCGTCGCTCCCATTCCAAACGCCGCCGCCGGACTGAACCGGTCCCAAACAATTCCAAAGATCACTGACGCCGGCAGCGCGGCCAGGCCGACGGTAAAGTTGTACCATCCAAACGCTGTTCCACGTTTCGATGCCGGTACGAGATCCGTGACCAATGCCTTTTCCGCACCTTCGGTGAGTCCGAAGTACAAACCATACACGAGGAAGAGCACCCAAATCTGCCACGCTGCAGTGGCGCGGCCGAAGAGCAAATAGACGACCGCATAGACGATCCAACCTGCAACAATCAATGGTTTTCTTCCAAGCCGGTCCGACAGCGCCCCACCCGGTGTACTGGTCAGCGACTTCACCAAATTGTGCGCCGCCCACAACAGTGGAATCATTGCCGCCGCCACGCCGAGTTGCGACGCGCGCAGAAGGAGAAAGGCGTCGGTTGAGCAGCCGAGTGTGAAGAGCAGCAACACACTCAAATACTTCCAAAACGGACGACCCAGCGTCTCGGCATTCGTACTCGGCGCAATGGCAATCGGCGACACCTTTTCATCAGCGGGCAGTGCCGATTTATGTTTCTCTTTTACAAATACCATCAACACCACGATCGAGAGCACACCGGGAACGGCCGACCACAAGAACACCGAGCGAATGGCCATGCCCTCGCGCTGCAATAGTAGCCACGCGACGAGCGGGCCGAGCACCGCTCCAAGATTATCCGCCGCACGATGAAACCCAAATGCTCGCCCGCGTTCCGAGGGATCTGCGGCGTCAGCTAACAGCGCATCGCGTGGCGAAGTTCGAATCCCCTTCCCAACCCGGTCGCTCATCCGAATCGCCAGAACTTGCGACACAGTTGTCGCCAGACCGACCAATGGTCGCGCCACCGCCGCGAGTGCGTATCCGAAAAGGACCAGCGGCTTCCGCCGTACGCGGTCGCTCCACCACCCACTCGCCAATTTCAACAGGGCGGCTGTGGATTCAGCGAAGCCTTCAATTGTCCCAACGGCCGCTGCGCTTGCCCCAAGCACCGTCGTCAGAAAAATCGGCAAGAGCGGATAAATCATGTCGCTCGAGACGTCAGCCAGCAGACTGACGACGCCAAGTGCTTTGACGTTCCGTGGCAGCGGCCGCCGAACGTCGCTCATCGAACGTCGCTCATCGAGGGATCAGCTCACACCGTGAACTTCGGCGTCGTCACCAACCGTTACGGCGCCGTGCACTTGTTCGAGCGTCACGCGATCACCGATCAGCGAATTGGCGAGTTCGCAATTCACGATACGGGCGTTGCCACCGACAATCGTGTCGCGCACCTTCGACTGCGTCACCGTAGACCCGGCGGAAATGGAAACATTCGGCCCGATGGTCGAGCCGGTGAGCGTGACGCCGTCTTCGATATACACGGGCTCGACAATCGTACAATCCGTGAGCCCGGCCGGTCGCCGCGCCCGTCCCTTCTCCAGCATCACCCGATTCGTCTCGAGCAATGTGTCGAGTTTTCCCGCGTCGTACCACCCAGCTACGTCGACCACATGGATCTTCGCCCCGTGATCGATCATATACTGAAACGCATCGGTCAAATAATATTCACCATTGTTCGCCGGCTGCCGGAGCGTGTGTTCAATCCCTTCGAACAGCAGTTTCCAGTTTCTGATGTAGTACAACCCGATATTCGCCCGTTTAGAAATCGGCGTGGTGGGCTTCTCGACAATCTTGGTCATGTGGCCAAGTGCATCCGTCACCACCACGCCAAAGCGCTGGTAATCCTCAACTTCTTTCGTCCAGATGATTCCGTCGTCAATACTCGTCTTGAGCAACGACAGATCGGCATCAAAAATCGTATCGACGAAAATGATCAGCACCGGCCCATCGATGTGCTCCTTTGCCAGTGCGACTGCGCCTGCTGTCCCATCCTGAACTTTCTGCTCAATGAACGTCGACTTGAACTCACTGAACTCCTTCCGCACGTGATCTTCGACGGTGCCTTTCAAATGGCCCGTGATGTAGATGACCTCATCCACATTGCCCAGTTTCCGGACATCGTCGAGCACGTAATCCATCACCGGCTTGCCAGCCACTTTTAGCATTGGCTTGGGCACGGTGTGCGTATTCGGGCGCAGGCGCGTGCCTTTCCCGGCCAGCGGAATGATCACTTTCATGGTGCGTTCGTCCCCTCGCGACCGTACCGATCGCTGATGCGTACAACATCGTCGAGATGTGGCGTACTCGCCTCAAGCACATCGCAATCGGTAACGGCTTCCATCTGATGTATCGTGCCGGGCTCGTTGCGATAACTCTCGCCGGCCTTGAGTCCGATGTCACGCAACTCCCCGCCCTGCTCGCCAACGCGATAAATTATCTCGCCTCGCAGCAAGTGAATGGTCTCGTCCTTCTGATTGTGGTATTGCACCGACAGCGCCTGGCCGGCCTTGATATGCAACACCTTCCCCACATACAGGGAGTTGTGCGCCCAAATCGTCTCGTGCCCCCACGGCTTCGGCACCGTCTTCACATCTGTTCGTCCGCTCACGACGATCTCCCAATGACATGCGCCGCTATCGAACTCGGCGACGTAACGCACGCGCTGATGCACGTGCCGCACCCCGTACAATCCGGCCCCAACACGGGGCGACCACGGTCATTCACCTTCAGCGCGCGCTCACCCACTGGGCACGCCCGCGCGCAAATACCGCATTCGACGTCGCGATACGCAATGCACCGCTCACTGTCGATCGTGATCGATGCGATCATCGTCCCGCGCCACAGCTCTTCCGGCACCATCAGTGCGTCTGTCGGACAAACAGTCGCGCACGGCATATTCGTACACATCACGCACGCCTGCACCGAGAGATTCAGCGCTGGGGTCCCTGCGGCAAATCCATATTCAACACCGAGCGGCTTGATCGCCTGCACCGGACACATCCGCGAACATTCACCACACCGAGTGCATGCCCCGAGGAATGCCGCCTCCGGTAACGCCCCCGGCGGCCGCACGTGACCGCCGCCAGACACGGTATTGCCAACAGCATCGGACGCTTTGCCAACCAATCGGCGAAACCCGAGTGTAAAAAACGCCCGACGATCGACCGGCTCACTCATCACTGAAATCTGCCCCAATGAGCCTTAAATAATAAGGTCGCCCACTAGAGGCGACCAAATTGTTTGACCGTTCGCCCTGCAACCTTCGCCGCCGTTCGTTCAAACCCCCGTTCGTTCAACCCCCCGTTCGCCCTGCAACCTTCGCCGCCGTTCGTTCGCCGCCGTTCGCTTATCTCCCACTAACCATCCGAGCCCGCAACGCCGAAAGCCGTCGCCGCACCGACCCATCCATCACCGAATCCCCCACTCGCACTACAATCCCGCCGAGTATCCGCGGATCCACCGCCACGTGCGGCACAACCGTCTTGCCGAGCGCTTTTGTCAACGCAGCAGTCATCGCAGCGATATCCGCCTCCGATGTCTCGCGCGCAACCGTGACCCGCGCATGCACCCTCCCTTCCGCCGCATCGAGAAGATTCCCGTACTCGATAGCGATCTCAGGGATCAACATCTGCCGCCGGTTCATCACCAACTTCTGCAAGAACTTCACGAACAGCTTCGGCGCCTTGTCTTTCAACGCCTTGCCGAGCACGGCGATTTTGTCGTCAGCACTCACCTGCGGCGCGGCAAGAAAGCGGGTCAGCGTGAGGTCGCCTTCAATCGCCGCTGCCACCGCATTAATCAACGACGCCCATTCCGTCGCAGCGTTTTCTTTACGCGCCAGCGCGAGCAGCGCTTCGGAGTAATTCCGGGCAATCGACTCGTCGCGCATTACTTCGTGCCGATGGTCGCGAGATAACTCTCGACCAGTTTCCGATTCTGCGCGTCATCGAGATTCTTCTCGATCACCTTGCTCGCGCCGGCCAATGCCAGATCGATCGCTTCGCGGCGCA
>JANYKA010000277.1 GCA_025358315.1 Gemmatimonadota bacterium
CCGTGACGCCAATGCTCCAACGACATCAGGTCCACGCCCGGTGAGCCAAAACGCATTGGCGAGCGCGACAATCGCCCGCGCGTTTTGGGGCTCGCGTTCGACGATCACTTCATAAATGGGACCAGACACCTCATGCATTTCACGATACGCCTCGGCCGCCGTCGACAACTCGGCGGTGGACGACGCCGCGCACAGGACGCTGACCCGGTCGAGGAGTCGCGCGACGTCGCCGCTCTGACGATATTCGTGGACAATCGAATCGAGCTGTGTGCGGACGGAAGGATCGGCTGAATCAGAAGGGCTCATCGTGGGCAAAATCTATTGGGATGACAGGTATGATGCACCGGTGATTGGGTGAGCGACTTCCGCGTGTTGGTAGCCAGTACGGATCAGGATTTTTCTACGGCACTTACGGCAGTTCTGGCCGCGCAGTTAAGCGCGGCCGCCACCGATATTATTGACCCGCTGCGGCTGCGTGCCAAACCGGAAGCCGTGGCACTCGTGGTCGACGCACGCGCCGATGCGTCCGGCGCCAGCGCCGTCGCCCGTGCGGTGCGCGCGATGGGATACGGCGGCGCTCTCGTGCTCGTCGGCGCACCAGCCGATGCGATGGCCGATGCCGAAATGGGCGCCACAACCGTTGCGACCGACCGGATCGCCTTTGACTTAGTCGAACGAATTGGGGAACAAATGGAGCTCGCTTCGGCACCATTTGCCGATCAGGTCACGCGGGCGCGGCGATTGGTGGCGGCAGGTGAAATTGCCCTGCGACTGCAGCACGCGCTGAACAATCCACTCGCCGGAATCTTGGCCGAGTCGCAGTTGATGTTGATGGATCCGCAGACCCCCGACCAACAGGCGTCGTTGGAGCGGATTGTCGGCCTGTGCCGCCGGATGATTGAGATGACGCGAACGCTGGATGGCTTGGGAGAGCGCCCCCTGTCGCCCCCTGCCGGGGTCGTCAATTGAGTCGATTTGGAACAGTGTGGCCGAAAAGGGTTGCGCGTTTGAGGATTGCAGGGCATACTTTTAGGCAGTTACCCGCCCGCTGAGTTGTTGGGCGCTGGTATGTGACCGTCTGACCGCGCGTGAGTCATCCGCGCCTCTGGCGACCCGAGGCGATCGAGCCATCCGCAATCTGAGCGCACGACCTGCCCCGCCTGTTCTCTGTTTTGTCTTTTCATTTTTCGGTTCCTTTTTTCTCTTGCTCCACCCCATTGCATGACTGAAAACCGACGCCCAAACCGTCGTGGGCGAAAGCCACGGCCGCGCGGCAATCCTTCGAATGAACCGATGACGGAATCCGATCCGTATCGCGATCCTTCAGAATCCCCTGACCAGGGAGCGGCACTGAGCGGCCCTCAGGACAGTGGCGCACCTCCGTCGCCAAACGGAGGCGCGGAAAGTACAAGCCAGCATGTCGATAATGCGCCGCCAGCCCGGTTCGAGGGTGGATCACCGCCACCGCAACAAGGGCAGCCGGGTCAGCAGAACGGTCAAGGACAGCATTCCAACCGCGAGCCGTTCAACAGCAATCAGCGGGACCAGAATGGCAGTCGCCGTGGCCGTCGCAACCGGCGAGGGCGCCAGCGCACTGGTGGCAGCGGGCAAGGTGGCCAGGGCGGACAGGCCATCGAACAGCAACAGCCCGGACCGCCACCGGTCATCGTTCCCGATACGACGACCGAAGGGTGGTTCGATCCGGCGCGCGATGGTGGATTTATTCGGCGGCATGTGAACAGCTACTTGGCCGATCTGGGCGATGCGTATGTTGGGCCGCACCTGATTCGCGCGCACGGGCTCCGTCGCGGCGACAAGATTGTCGCCAGTGCCGGACACGATCACCGCGGTCGACTCACCGTCGCGGAAATTACGACAATAAACGACGACGATCCGACCCTGGCGCTTCGCCGGCCGGATTTTGGCTCGCTCACGGCGAGTTATCCCGAGCGTCACCTAATTCTCGAAACCGGACGCCCGGCAAAGAGCGGCCCCGAAGTAACGCGTCGGGCAATCGACCTAATTGCGCCGATCGGCTATGGCCAGCGGGCATTGATCGTTGCCCCGGCACGGGCCGGCAAGACGATGCTGTTACAGGCGATCACCGAAGGTGTGGCGATCAATCATCCAAATGCCGTGCTGCTCATTCTGTTGGTGGACGAGCGTCCCGAAGAAGTGAGCGAGGCGATCTCGTGGGGCGTGGGCGAGGTGATCGCGTCGAGCTTCGACCAGCCGGCCAAGCGTCACGTGGAAGTGGTCGAAATGGTGCTCGAGCGTGCACGCCGTCAGGTGGAACAGGGCAAAGATGTCGTGATTGTGCTCGACTCACTGACGCGCATGGCGCGTGCCTTCAATACAGCCGAACGCGGCACCGGTCGCACGCTCTCCGGCGGCCTGGATTCGAGTGCGATGGCGAAACCAAAGGCATTCTTCGGGTCGGCCCGGGCGATTCTCCCGGAGCACGGCGGCGGATCGCTGACGATCATCGCGACGGCGCTCGTCGAAACCGGCTCGCGCATGGACGACGTGATCTTCGAAGAATTCAAAGGCACCGGCAACTGCGAAATCAAACTCGACCGTTCCCTGTCGGAAAAACGAATTTTCCCGGCGTTCGATATCGGGACCAGCGGCACGCGGCGCGAAGAAAAACTGTATCGCGCCGATCAAATCGATGCGATCTACACGTTGCGTCGCGGGTTGCAGCAAATGCCGCCAACGTCAGCCATGGAATGGCTGATCAAACGAATTGCCGGAACCACATCGAATGAGGCATTGCTGACGGGATTATAAACGCCGCGAAGTTTGCCGGGTGTAGCGATCTACTTTTTCGCTAGCTCGTCATACAGCGTCGCCATCGCCCGCATACCGCGCCGGAAATTGTCCACGCTTATCCACTC
>JANYKA010000041.1 GCA_025358315.1 Gemmatimonadota bacterium
TGACGCCGCGAACCGAAGCGAGACACTCGGGGCCGGCCGCGCGCACCGAAGTAACGCTTACAACTCCCGAGCAATCCGTGCGCAACACAAAAGCGCTTCGATCATAGACCCAGGATCCGCGATGCCTTTCCCCGCAATGTCGATCGCCGTGCCGTGATCCGGACTCGTCCGCGGAAAGGGCAACCCAAGGGTGACATTCACCGCGTGCCCGAAACTCGCCACCTTGATTGCTGTCATCCCCACGTCGTGATACGGCGCAATCACTGCGTCGAACTCACCGCGCATGGCCCTCACGAATACCGTGTCCGCCGGAAATGGGCCGGCGATTCCTGCGGCACGTGCGGCCGGACGCAGGACGCGATCGTCTTCATCGCCGAACCGTCCGCCGTCACCGGCGTGCGGGTTCAGTGCGCACAGCGCCAACCGCGGTTCAGCAATGCCGAACCAGGCACGCAACCCGTCGCGCGTGATATGAGCCGCGGAGATGATCGCGTCGGCCGTCACCGCGGTTGGCACATCGCGCAACGCGATATGCGTTGTCGCGAGCACCACGCGTAGTTTGTCAGAGGCGAGCATCATCGCCGTCTTCGCACCGGTAAGTGCAGCCAACATTTCCGTGTGCCCCGGAAAATCGAAACCACCGGCGCGCAACGCATGTTTGTCGATCGGCGCGGTCACGATTCCCTGCACCGCGCCATCGCGCGCCAATTCCACCGCGCGCTCAATTGCCTGGCCCGAGAGAAGGCCGGCATCGGGTTCCGGCAAGCCCACGTGCCACTCACCGATTACTTCATTCGCGTGCTGTTCAACGCCGGACGGACCAACCACTACTACATCGCACTCCGCTCGTACGCGCTCGTTCGCGAGCGCCTTTCGCACGATCTCGGGGCCGATGCCGCGCGGATCACCGAGCGTCACGGCGAGCCGCACGCGCATCACTGCATTCGCACGGAGACGTACTGTTCCTTCTTGAGCTGATCGAGCATCCGGCGCACCTGTTTGGTCTGGGCCAGCGACGACCGGATCAGTTCCCGCATGTCGTTCACCGTGTAATCACCCCCATCCACACGTGCAGTGACCTGAAACACGACGATCTTTGGCTTACCGGATTCCGGATTCGGAATATCGAATGGCTTGGTGAACTCGCCGGTCTTCAATCCTTCAACGGCCTTCTGGTAGTCGGGCGGCAACTTATCCAGTGGATACGCATCCGGAAAACTCCGGATTTCAGCCGGATCGTGATAGCGGGCTACCAACGTATCATATGAGGTGCCGGCTTTCCAAAGCATGAGCACCGTGTCCGCCCGCAACCGGGCGAGCTTCAGATCATTCGAATCGAGCGCCGGTCTGATCAGGATGTGACGCGCCTTCACTTCGGCGGGCTGTACCCGGTCCACCTTGATGATGTGAAAACCATATGAGGTTTGCACAATCCCGCTCACAATCCCGGGCGGAAGCCGGAACATCTCGGCGTCAAACTCCGGCAACATTGCCCCGCGGCGATTCCAGCCCAGATCTCCGCCGAGTTCTTTCGAGCCAAGGTCCATCGACTCGCGTTTGGCGATCTGCGCAAAGTCAGCACCCTTTTTTATGGCTTCCTCACGAACGGCCAGAATCTTGTCCAACGCCGCCTTGAGTTCCGTGGCATTCGGTATCGGCGGCACGACGATCTGGCGGAACGAAATTGTCGTCGGACGTTTTCTCGTTTCCTTTATTTTTTTGAATTCCGTGGTGATTTCTTCGTCCGTCACACTGGCCGGCGCCGACAACCGTCCGTGGGCGCGCAATGAATCTGTGGCCTTCTGCTGCAACTGCTCGCGCTTGGCCTGTTCATTGAAAAAGCGGCGCAACTCGATGTCGTTTCCGAATCCGTCGCGCTTGAGTGCATCGCGGTATTCCGTTTCCGTTTTGAACTGCGCACGGACTTTCTTCATCTGGTCATCTACCTGACGCGACACGTCAGCATCACCGACTTCGATTTTGTACTGCTTGGCAACCGCGATCAACAGTTCTTCGTCAATAAGCTTCCCCAACTGGTCCCGGGCCTGCGCCATCTGACCCGCCGAATCAGTCGCCAACTCCAAACCATTGGCCCGCTGGGCATTGATCACGTCGAGCACTTCGCTCCACAGAATCGGATGGTTGCCAACGATTGCCACGATCCGATCGATGGGCATTGGCGTCAACGCCGACGTCGCCGCGGGCGCTGGACGAGCCGCCGGCGGCGTGACCTGTGCCGCGAGTGTTCCCGCGACACAGCAAGTGATCAAAGCCAACGAGAGAGTGCGATACATTGAAAAATCCTACGGCTTTTTTGCCGCTGGCTTGGCCGGATCTGCCTTGGGTGTTCCCTTGGTATCCGGCTTCGGGGCTGGTGTGGCAGTGGCGGTCGCTGGGTCACCCGGCAACGGCACGACGGACGCTGGCTGAGTCGCCTTCTTCACAGAATCTGCTTTCGCCACAAGTTTATCGGCTTCGGCGACAGCGCGATCAATACCGGCACTCACGACGCGCGCTTCGAAATGCTTGCGCAAGGCAATCGCCACGGGCTCGGCGATGTCAATAAACTGCGCCTGATTTTTGAGCAGCGCATCCATATACGCTTCTACCCGGCTCGCGGCGAGCTTCTCGCGTTCCGGCTGCGTCTTGGCGCTATCGGCCAGATTTGCCGGCGAAAGTCTGAGACCAGTCATCGACGCCATCACCGCACCATGGAACGCATTGCGAATGCCAGCGATATCTGCCGAATCGATTTTGACCTTGGCGCTGTCTGCCGCGCGAATGATCAGTTCGTTCCGCACAACGTTATGCACGAACACGGGAATGACCGAATCGGGCGCCGACGCGATCTGGCGACGAATGTCCGCGCGTGGCGGGAACGCCGCGATCCACTGGGCCAGCTGACCGGCGGTGAAATCACCGCTCCGCGCCGTCGCGACCACCGTGCGATCGTTGCGATAGCTGTCGACGTCTTCGGCAACCGACTTCACCAACTTCGCGATACCCGGCTTCACTTCCAGCTTGGCACCCTTTTCCATGGCGCCAAAATACGTGCTTTCTGCCGCCTGATTCTTAGTCTTTGAAAATGTGGCCGAGACCTTGGCCTTCGCCTCAGTCCACGTCTCGCGCTTGATGATGTGATAGCCGAAATCAGATTCAATAACGCCGGACACTTCACCGGGCTTCAGCGCGAGCACGCCTTTTTCAAACGCCGGAACCATCGCGCCCTTCGGAAACACGCCCAAGTCGCCGCCCTGCGCAGCCGATCCGTCCTTGCTGTATTTCTTGGCCATTTCTTCGAAGTTCGCGGCCGTTACCTGCTTCAGCACGCGCTGCGCTTCGCGTTTCGCGGAATCGCGCTGAGCCGGCTTGTCCGTCTTCGCATTCGACAAAAACAGGATGTGGCGGGCGGCCAACAGTTCGCCATCGTTGTATCGCTTTTCATACGCGCTGGTATCGACCGCCGGGAAGGTCTTTGCAACCGCCTCCATGAACTTCGCGGATTTGATCTGCCCGATCTGCGCCCACATCGCGGCATCAGCAAGCTTCGGATCGCCGAGGGTGTCACCCTTTGCGCCGGCTTGCCCGAGTAACTGGTAATTGACCCAAAGATTGGCAATCGCCATCGCAATATCCTTGCGCGGCTTTACCCCTGAACTCGCGACCAGCTGGGCGAGCCGGGTGCTCGACAGTTCCTGTGAGCCGGCACGCGCGGCGATGTCTACATGTGCAGTCAGGGCATCTTTCAGACCGGCGCAAGCCGTGAGGCTGACCGAAGCAAGGAACGCGGCGGCGACGAATCGATTACGAAGCATGGGAAGGTATGGAGACGGGAAAGGGGGACCTGCAGTTATTGTTACCGCGGTTCGGACACAATTGTTCGAAGCGCCCGCACCAAGCCTGCCAGTAGCGGGGATCCGCCGACTCGCGTCAGTTTCAGCGATAACGGCTGTACGCGTCGCACATCAACCTGAAACTGAACATCCCGAAAGGCGGCCGATAAGGGCTTCATCCGAGGCAACGCGTCCTCGCGAAAGGTAATACGGGCCTCCTCTCCACGCACTAGGATTCCCTCGACGCCCAGAAGTCCGCCCACACAGCGAAGGGTGGAGACATCAAAGAAGGTCTCGGCGGCGGCCGGAAGTGGTCCAAAACGGTCCCGCACCTCGGCCCGCACGTCCGCGATCGCGCCGGGATCGGTGATCGCGGCCAACCTCCGATACACGTCCAATTTTGCGTCCTGGCCCGGCATAAAGTCGTCCGGAAGGAACGCGGGAACGTCGACGACAACATCGGCCGGCGGAGGCGGCGGCGCGTTATCGCCACGAAGCACCCGCTTCACTGTTTCGTCGAGCATTCGTAAATACAAATCGAATCCCACGGCCTGCACAAAGCCGGACTGCTCGGGCCCGAGCAAATTTCCGGCGCCGCGCAGTTCCATGTCTTTCAGTGCCACCCGGTAACCGGCACCGAGCTCCGTGTGATGCTCGAGCACCTTGAGGCGGCGTTCCGCATCGTCGTCCACCGTGTCCGGCACCATCAGGTAGCAGTAGGCCCGTCGGTGCGAACGCCCGACGCGGCCACGCAGTTGATACAGCTGCGCCAACCCCAAGTGGTCGGCCCGATTCACGAACATCGTGTTGGCGTTTGGCACATCGAGACCGCTCTCGACAATTAGCGTGGAGACAAGCACATCCACTTCGCCGCTCACAAACCGCGCCATCACCGCTTCGAGTTGACGTTCTTTCATTTGTCCGTGACCGACGGCCACACGCGCGCGCGGCACGAGACGCTGAATGTGATCAGCGATCGCCTGAATGGTTTCAATGCGGTTGTGCACAAAGAACACCTGCCCGCCGCGGTCAAGCTCACGGGCAATCCCCTCTTCGATGAGTCCGTCGTCCCACGGCTCGACAAAAGTGAGCACCGGCGACCGGTCGCGGGGCGGCGTTTGCATCAAAGTCATGTCGCGGAGGCCGGCCAGCGAGAGATGCAGTGTACGCGGAATCGGCGTGGCAGTCAGCGTGAGGACATCGGTCTCCAGCTTGAGCTGCTTGAGCCGCTCTTTGTGTTTCACGCCGAACCGGTGTTCTTCGTCCACGATGATCAGACCGAGCTGGCCGAACTCGACATCTTTTGAGAGTAGCCGGTGCGTCCCGATGACGATGTCAACTTTCTTTTCCTTGAGCGCCTTCAGTGTTTCCTTTTGCGCGGCCGGCCCTTGAAAGCGGCTCATGACTTCGACGCGAACCGGAAAATCAGCGAAGCGTTCTCCAAACGTGCGGGCGTGCTGCTCGGCCAGCACCGTCGTTGGAACAAGCACGGCCACCTGCCGGCCGCTTTGCACCGCCTTGAACGCTGCACGCACTGCTATTTCCGTTTTCCCATAGCCGACATCGCCGACGAGCAAGCGATCCATCGGTCGTGGGCTCTCGAGATCGCGCTTGACGTCTTCCGTGGCCTTGCGCTGATCCGGTGTGTCTTCGAACAGAAAACTCGATTCCAGTTGACGCTGCCATGCCGTGTCCGGCAAATGCGGCGGTCGCGCGGCGACTTTCCGGCGTGCATACAGATCGAGCAACTCAACGGTCATTTCCTGAATCGCACCGCGGGTCTTGTCGCGTTGCGCCTTCCATCGGCCGCCGCCGAGTTTATGCAACCGTGGCGGCGGCGCGTCTTCGTTCACATCGCCGGTAGCGCGGAATCGCTCGACCTGATCGATGCGATAGAGCGGCACGTTGAGCCGGTCGCCGCCTTCGTACTCAATGATCACTACTTCGATCGTCGTCTCACCGGCGAAAATCGTGCTCATGCCGCGATAAATGCCGACGCCGTGTTCCAGATGGACGACGAAATCACCGGGGGTGAGCGCGCCGACATTGTCCAGCGCTACGCCGGTGACGTACCGGCGCGCCCGGCGAATACGGCGTTCACGACGAAAAATCTCATGGTCGGTGAGTACGCGCAGCCCTTCAAAATCGTCATTCGCCGGAATTACAAAACCGCCTCCCAGCACGCCAATCGCCAGTGCCGCTGGCGACGGTTCGTGACGCCCCGCCGCCAGCAATTCATCAAGGCGTTCCGCTTGCCCGCTGTTATCGCAGAGGATGATCGTCGGCATGCCGCCACGCACGAGCGCCGCGAGTTTGTTGATGTCGCGGTCGATGGACTCAGGCCGGCGAAGCGGAAAGACGATCGCCGCCGAATCTTCGGTTCTATCGTGCAGTTCGAGCGTTGGAAATTTTTGTAGTGCGTGAAGCGCGCTGTCCGGCGCATCGTACAGTTCATCGCGACTCGCCACCTCTTCGCCGCGACGACGCGCCAGGTCGAGATGATGGGCAGCTTCGTCCCATGTGCGCCGCATTTCGGGCTCGAGATGCACGGCCCGTGGAATGACCACCAGCGTGGCGGGTGGCCAGAGCGCCGGGAGCGAGACCCGTTCGTATCGTGCGTCGGCCGTGGTGCTGCCGGTCACGTCTACCGGCAACACGAGCGCGACTTCCGCCATTTTCGTGGTTCGCTGTGTGACGAGATCGAAATGGCGTAACTCGGCAATCTCGTCGCCCCAGAATTCAACGCGTACCGGTTCGGTCATTCCGAAACTGTAGACGTCGACGATTCCGCCGCGTATCGCAAATTGGGCGACGTCTTCGACCATCTCCACTTTTTCGAATCCGACGGACTGCAAGTGTTCCATAAGTGCGTCGAGACGCCACGTGTCGCCACGTTTCAACTCAAGACGCGCATCGGCGAGCGCCTGTGGCAACCGCGTCCGTTCGAGCACGGCGCGCGCGGTGGTGAGCAGGATTCGCACTTCACCGCGGGTCATGCGTTCGAGGGTTTCCACCCGTTCGCCGGCCACTTCGGCGTGCGGCTCCACTTCGCCGAAACCTTCACGCGGCGGATACAACGCGACTGCGCCCTCACCCATCACTGACTGAAGGTCGGCGAGTAACCGCTCGGCTTCCGGAAGTTGATCGGCGACAATGGCGATCATCCGGTTCGGCTGCTGCTCGGCGAGTGCGGCCATCAGCACGGCGTCCGAAGAACCGACAAGGCCACTGGCCCGCTGAATACCGCGCGTAGCTGGGAGCGAGTTCAGCAGCTGCGTAAAGGCTGGAAGCGCGGTGAGGCGCTCCACGAGCGAAGGGAGCGGCATCGTCAGGTAGCCTTGGGACGTGTGGCGCGTGTGGCAACCGCTTCAGCGATCAAAAGCAGGACACCGAGCGCAAGAAAAAATCCGTCGAGCGTGCGACGGCCGGAGACATCGAACGCGGTTGCCGTCCACCGCGCGGCGTTATCGGTCACCGATAATTCGCCGCCCGCGAAACGCGTACGCAGTTCAGATGCTGGGAGCCGTTCCAAATCACTTTCGGCGACTTCGGGATTGATCACCAACGCGCCAGCCCGCGACGCACCGCGTAGCCAGAAATACACGCCGGTCCGTGGCGGTGCTTCAATGCGCCCTGCGGTGACGGGACGTCGCACACCGTCGGGACCTTCTAGTTCGCGTGCCCAACTTGGCCGAACGACCATCGTACCGGGCCCCGCTTCGGTAACGGCACCTGCCTCGCCCGACAATCGATCGGCGATGAGGCCGCCGAGCCAGGGCACCCAACTCGCCCGCACTGGTAGGTCGGTCGCATCGGCAACCAGCGGCGAGGCAATCAGAACATAGCCGTCACCGGCCACCGCCCAAGCATCTCCGCCGACGCGGGCAAGCGTGTCGATCGCGCTGCCTTCCGGAATGGCAGCGGTGGGACGCGATTCAAGCACATACCATTGTGTGGCCGTGACATTTGTCAGTCCCGCGCCGCGCACCAACGCTGGCCCGGTGCGGCCCGCACCGAAACGCCACGGAATCCCCGCGCGTTCGAGCATCCGGTTTGCCGTCGCCAATTGCACGGGATTCGTCGGCGCGAAGATCACGCCAGGAATGCGCGCCGCCTCGGCGCCGGTGATTGTGATGCTGACCCCCTTAGTCACGCGCCCCTGTTGCGTGAGCGCATCAACCGCTGTTCGCGCGAACGGGCCCGCCGACTGGTCTGCCATTACACTCGGAGCGGGCCCGACATGCACGGCGAAAAATCGTACATCGTCGCCCCGCATTTCATCAGGTTCGAGTTCGACGGCGCCGGCGATCCATCCGCGCTCGGCGGGTTCGAGCCGCACCACGATATCGTTGCCGGGCGATGCGGTGCCCCTCGCGGCCGCGCGCGCGCCGAGCATGACCCGATACGTGACCGAATCGGTGGCGGTCGTGGCGGCGCGAACCGCACCTCGTGGTGTCCAATGCGGTGGCTCCGCAACCGCACGAATCACGGCACGGTTGCGGGGGGCGGCCAGCGTCGGCGCAAAAATGGTGGCCGCTACTCCATCGAGCGTGACCGAGCCGGTCCAACTCGTAGCTTGTGCGTCTGTCACGATCGCCACCTGACGTGCGGGAATCCCCGAACCTTTCACCAACTGTGTGGCCCGCGCGATCGCCGCATGTAAATCACCGGCACCTGACAGCGCTTCGGCACGGGCGATCGCCTCACGGATGGCGCTTGCACTCCCGCTGATAACATGGGCATCAGCCGTTACGAGCCACACATGATCGGCGCTGGTGGCGCGGTCGACCGCTGAGCGCGCGGCATCTTTGAGGCGCGCCAACACCGGCGAGCCGTTCACCACAGCGGAGGTGCTCAACGAATTATCGAGCACGATTGCCATAGCGGTCGGGGCGTGACCGGTGCCAACAAGCCGGCCGATCGGCCGCGCCGCCGCGACGGCCAGCGCCAGCACAGCCATGACGCGCAACACCATGAGCAACAGGTTGCGGATTTTTAGCTGCTGGGAGTGCTCCTTTTCTGCGCGGAGCAAATATCGCACGGCGGGAAAATCGACCTTTTCCCCCTGACGGCGGCGCAACAAATGCAGCACCAACGGCACTGCCGTAGCAGCGGCAAGCAATAATGCAAATGGGGCGAGAAAGTTCATGGGAGATGCTGCCGGGCCGCAAACACCTGGCGGAGTGCAACACCGAACGGTTGATCCGTAAACACGGGCTGATACGCCGCCCCGGAACTGGTGAGCCGTTGCCGCCATTCATCAATCACGGCGTCCACCGTTTCGCGATACGCGTCACGCACTTCGCTGATCGTCGCGTTAACGGAGAGCGCACTCTCGGTGTCTACAAGCTCGGCGTCGGTTTTCTCAATAGCTAAATCGCGTTCTGCCGGGTCGAGAATGTGGATGATGGACACATCGTGTCCCACCGCCCGCAGAATCGAGACGGCACGTTCCATTTCACTTTCATCAACCAGCAAATCAGAAATCACGACGACCATGCCCGGCCGAGTGACCATGCGTGCCGCCTGCATCAGCGCGCCGGGCGCGTCGGAGCCTTGCCCAGAACCGGGATCACTCAACGCGCCGACGATACGGCGCCAATGCACGGATCGTGCCTTGGGCGGAATTACGGTTCGCACTTGATCGTCGAACCGAATGAGCCCGACGGCATCGCGCTGACGGAGCAATAACCACGACACGGCGGCCGCCACACGCTCGGCGTAGGCAAGTTTCGTGATGCGTGCCGGGTCACCGGACCACGCCATTGACCGGCTCACGTCCAGCACCACCGTGGCACGGAGGTTGGTCTCTTCTTCGAATTGTTTGATCAACCACTTATCGGCGCGCGCCACAACGCGCCAGTCGAGATATCGGAGGTCGTCACCCGGCTGATAGGAACGGTGCTCGGCGAATTCCACCGAGAAGCCTTTGCGAGGTGAACGGTGCAGGCCGGTCATAAATCCGTCCACTACCCAACGCGCAACGACCTCGATGCGGCCTAATGCCGACAGCGAGCTGGGGTCTACGAGATCGGCGCGAATGCGGGTATCGTCCATCGGGCTGATATGAAGGTAGCGTGTAGTTGAATGCACCCCAAGGCAACGCTTGGCAATTGTCGCGCCAGCGGTGTTAGCGCACGATTGACGGCGCTTTTACGTTCCCCGAGTGAATATTCCGCTTTGGACCGCAACGTGGCGATCAAGGTATTCGGCACCAGCCCGACGGCACCGCTTGATCCGGCACGATTTACCCGTGAAATCAAAATCGCAGCAGGATTGACACACCCCGGAATCGTGCCTGTATTCGACAGCGGACCCTGAATTTCCCCTGAGTCCCAAGCGCGTACCATCGGCAAGGGAATCCCGGAATCCCTGATCCACCATCCGCGCCGTTATGTTTAGAAGCTGGTTCAGCTCACCCTATTTCCGGCTTCATCATTGCAGCTCGACCGTATCCGCAACTTTTGTATTGTCGCACACATTGATCACGGCAAGTCCACGCTCGCGGACCGCCTGATTGAAGCCACGGGCATGCTCCAAAAGCGCGAAATGAAAGCCCAAGTGCTGGATACACTGGATCTCGAGCGCGAGCGCGGCATTACCATCAAATTGAATGCCGTTCGCATGAGCTACGACGCCAAGGACGGCGTTACGTACGAACTCAATCTCATTGATACACCGGGGCATGTGGACTTCACGTATGAAGTCTCGCGCTCTCTCGCCGCTTGCGAAGGCGCGATTCTCGTCGTCGATGCATCGCAGGGCATTCAGGCTCAGACGTTGTCCAATCTCTTTTTGGCAATGGAAGCGGGCCTCGAAATTATTCCCATACTTAACAAGATCGATCTCCCTGGCGCCGAGCCGGAGAAACGCCGCGACGAAGTCGTCGGGCTGCTGGGTTGCAAGCCCGAAGACATTCTCTTCGTGAGCGCGAAAGAAGGCGTCGGCGTGCCCGAGCTCCTCGAAGAAATCGTCAAGAAAGTACCGCCGCCGAGTGGCAATCCGGCTGCACCGCTCCGGGCGCTCGTGTACGACTCGTATTACGACAAGTATCGTGGCGCCGTTCCGAGCATTCGCGTCGTGGACGGCACGATCAAGAAAGGCACGCGCATCACGTTCGGCACGAACGACGGGATCTATGAAGTGGCCGAGGTGGGCTACAATCAGCTGAGGCAGGTGCCGACTGACCAGCTCACCGCCGGCGAAGTAGGCTACGTCGTTGCAAGCGTTCGGTCGGTGAAAGAAACCCGCGCCGGTGACACGGTGTTCGACGCCGACAATCGTGCCGGCCAAGCGCTGCCGGGCTACCAAGCAGTGAAATCATTTGTCTTCGCCGGTGTCTATCCCACCGACACGCAGCAATACGAAGATCTTCGGGATGCACTCGAGCGGCTGCAATTGAACGACGCCTCATTGCAGTACGAGCCGGAAACGTCCACGGCACTGGGGTTCGGCTTTCGGTGTGGATTCCTTGGTTTGCTGCACATGGAAATTGTGCAGGAGCGATTGGAGCGTGAATTCGATCTTGACTTGGTCACCACGGTCCCGAGCGTGGAGTACCACGTCTTCAAAACCGACGGCACCGAAATGCTCGTGGAAAATCCGGCACTCATGCCGCCGGCCTCGGTGATTGATTACATCGAAGAACCGTATGTGAAGGCGCGCATCATGGTTCCCGCGGATTACATCGGACCGATCATGACCCTCGGCACCGATCGTCGGGGCGAATACAAGGGCATGCATTACATCGACACGGCGCGCGTGGAGATCGACTGGGAGTTTCCGCTTGGTGAAATCATTCTCGATTTCTTCGATAAGTTGAAATCCATTTCGCGCGGCTACGCCTCACTCGACTATGAGATGTTGGGGTACCGGCGGAGCGATCTTGTGCGGCTCGACATGCTCATCAATGGCGACCCAATCGATGCCTTCTCGGTGATTATTCACGAGGCGAAGGCCTACGATTGGGGACGTAAAATTGCCGACAAACTCAAAGAATTAATTCCACGGCAGTTATTCGAAGTCGCAATTCAGGCCGCGATCGGATTGAAGGTGATCGCCCGCACGACCGTGAAACCGCTGCGGAAAGACGTCCTGGCGAAGTGCTACGGCGGCGATATCTCGCGGAAGCGAAAGTTGCTGGAAAAGCAGAAAGAAGGAAAAAAGCGGATGAAGCAGGTTGGCTCGGTGGAGATTCCTCAAGAAGCATTCCTGGCGGTGTTGCAAGTCGAGTAGACCCATGACTTCTCTCGTCATACAGACAAGCTTTTTGGGCGACCTGGTGCTGACCACGCCGCTGCTCGCGGAGTTGGCGCTGCGCGGGCCTGTGGACGTCGTGGTGACTCCCGCGTCGGCACCTCTCTTGGCGAATCATCCGGCAGTGCGCGACGTGATTGTGTTTGACAAGCGCGGCGCCGACCGCGGATTGCTTGGGCTATGGCGATTCGCGCGCTCACTTCGCTCTCGCGAAAACGGCGAACCACGCACGATTACTGCGGCGTATCTGGCACAGGGTTCCGTCCGCAGCGCCGTGGTCGCACTAATCGCTGGAATTCGTGAACGGATTGGCTTTGACAGCTCGGCGGGGCGTCTGCTTTACTCACGCCGCGTTCACTATCGGGCTGACCAACACCACGCAGAACGGCTGTGGCGGCTCGCGGCTGGTGATGCACCCAATCCGCTACCGGAAACGATTCGTCCACGCCTGTATCCCGGCGCGACCGAGCGCGCCGAGGTCGATACCCTGTTGCGGAACGTTCCGCGCGACGGCGCTCCGATGCTGGCACTAGCACCGGGCAGCATATGGGGCACGAAACGCTGGCCCCACTTTGCGCCATTTGCGGCGCACATCGCGCCACTGTTCCGAATTGTCGTCGTGGGTGGAAAGGATGACACCACACTTGCTACTGAAATCATTCGCGCGGCGGGCACCGAACGGGTAATCGATGCTACTGGACGTCTGTCGCTGCTTGCCAGCGCCGAGCTCATCGCGCGGTGTGCGGCCATCGTGACCAACGACTCGGCGCCTCAACATTTGGCGAGCGCCGTGGGGACACCAACGCTGACGATTTACGGACCAACCGTGCCGGAATTCGGATTCGGACCGCTGGCGCCGCGCCACGCCACCATCGGTAATAGCAATCTTTCCTGCCGTCCGTGCCATCCGCACGGTCCGCAGGTGTGCCCGTTGGCGCATTGGAAGTGCATGCGCGAGTTGGAAACCGGCCATATTGAAGCGGCACTGCACGAACTACTCCGCCTCCAAAAGTGAAATGACGCAGCCATCGAAAAAATACGTCGTCGGAGTAGATGTCGGCGGCACCAAACTCGCTGTTGGCGCGATGCCGTCTGATGGAAGCCGCGAAATTGCCGTTCGGTCGGAGCTTACACTTGCCGCCGAGGGAGCCGACGCGGTCGTGGCACGCATTGGGCGGATTATCAATGAAGTCATTGCGGCGACAATGGCGGAAACAGGAGCCAGCCGCGACGCATTTCTCGGCGTTGGCATTGGATCACCAGGCCCACTCGATCGCGTGAAAGGACTAGTGATCACCACCCCAAATCTTGGCTGGACGAATTTTCCGTTGCGCGATCGCGTATCGGCTGAGGTGGGCCTGCCGGCGACGCTCGACAACGATGCGAACTGCGCCACCCTCGGCGAGTGGTGGGTTGGTGCCGCGAAAGGTGCACGTCACGTCGTTGGCATGACGATCGGCACCGGAATTGGCGGCGGGCTCATTCTCAATGGCGAGCTCTATCACGGCGCCAGCGATGTCGCGGGCGAGATCGGTCATACGACGATCGATTCCACGGGGCGCCGCTGCAAATGCGGCAACTATGGCTGTCTCGAGGCGTACGCATCGGGCCCCGCGACGGCAGAACGCGCGCGTGAAGCGCTTGCCGGCGGCGAGCCGTCGAGCCTTCTCGCGCTTTGCGGCGGTGATCCATCGAATATCACGGCGCAAATGGTGTACGAAGCATCGAAAGCTGGTGATGCACTCGCGTATCAAGTGGTGCAGGAGACGGCTCGGTTCATCGGAACGGCAATCGCCAATCTCCTGAACATTTTCAATCCCGAGGTGGTGGTGCTGGCCGGAGGCGTTGTGCAGGCCGGGGATCAGCTCTTTGCGCCAGTGCGAGCCGAGGTGCGGCGCCGCGCGTTCAAACCGGCGGTGGATGCGTGCCGAATCGTACCTGGGGCACTTGGCGGCTCTGCTGGCGTGGTTGGCGCAGTCGCGACCTTTCTCGCTCAGCATCCGGCATAAGCCGTGGCCCGGCGAAAGCGGCTCGGCGTTATTGGCACATTTGTCTGGGACGTGATCCATGGGCGCGACACGCGCCGTGCGCCTATCGAGGAGTGGGGCGGCATCACGTATTCGTTGAGCGCTTTCGACGCCGCCTTGCCCGCCGACTGGGAGCTGGTGCCTTTGGTGAAGGTCGGCGACGACCTTGCCGCGAGGGCGCGTGAGTTTCTGCGGGGCCTCCGACGGCTAGCACCCGACGCCGAGCCGATTGCCGTTCCCTTCCCGAACAACCGGGTTGAAATCTTTTATCACGACGCCGAGCGGCGGAGCGAAATTTTACGTGGCGGCGTTCCCAACTGGACCTGGCTCGGATTAAAGCCGCTCTTGGCCGACCTCGATGCGTTGTACGTCAACCTGCTGAGCGGATTCGAAATTGATCTCGAGACGGCTCAGCTGATTCGGCAACATTTCAAAGGGCCGATCTACTGCGACCTCCATTCGCTGGTGCTGGCGATCCAGCCGAGCGGATTGCGTACGTACCAACCGCTTCCCAACGCCGCCGCATGGTGCCGCTGTTTCGATTTTGTCCAAGTCAACGAAGACGAAATGTCAATGATGGCGGCGGACCCGATGTCGCTCGCGGCGACTGCACTGGCCAACGGCGTACAGTGCCTGACGGTCACGCTCGGCGCACGCGGCGTGGTGTATTTCGCCGCGCCGACGTTTGAACGGCTCGCTGACGTCCCTAAACGCGGTGTTTCTGCAGCAGCTCCTGATACAAAATTGGTAAGTCCGCAAGGGGGCCCAGTGCGCACCGCGTTAGTGCCGCCGCGCATTGCGCAAGTACCCGATGGCGGCGATCCCACTGGCTGTGGCGATGTATGGGGCGCAACTTATTTCTCTCGGCTCGTTGCAGGTGATATTATGACTGAAGCGATTCGTGTCGCAGTTGAAGCGGCGGCGCGAAATGTCGAGCACCGGGGTGCTACCGGACTCGCTCACTATCTCCGGGGAGAACTGAGTCGCACGTGACTGCTGTCATTACCGTTCCTGCGTCGCTGGATGATCAATCGTTCGAGCAAGTGCTCGAACAGTTGACGCCGCACGCCCCGGAAACCAAGGTGATTATTGACGCGCGTCATTGCGCGTTCGCGTCGCCATTCGGACTGACGGCGCTCCTCACACTGGCCCAAACCCGGGTCGAAAAGGCGACGTTCCTGCCACCGGAAGACGCCGATAAGGTGACGTACTGGGCGCGGGCCGGATTTTTCAAATACGCGCAGGAGTTATACGACGTTCAGGGTAACATCCCGCGTCCACGGTCGTCCGGAGAGAGTGACGTATTGCTCGAGGTGACGCCGGTGACAAAGAGCGAAGACGTGCACGACGTGGTCGAGCGCATCCAGACCCGCGCCGCCCAAATACTGACCAACAAACTCCATCTTGAGTCGCGGGCGACGATGGGGTTCACAATGGCGCTTTCCGAATCGTGTCAGAACATTGTCGAGCATGCGGGGCGAGGCGGTTGGGTGATGGTACAGGTGTACCAATACCGCAAACGCCTTGGCGGACGCTTTGTCGCGGTAATCGCCGTGTGCGACGCCGGCGTCGGCTTTCGGCATTCATTGGAGAGCGGGTCGCGGCGACCAGTGAGCGACCGATGGGACGACGGCATGGCGCTGGAAACCGCCGTGCTCAATGGAGTTAGCCGATTCAGCGAGACGGGACGCGGACAAGGGCTCAAAGGCATCCGCGGCTACGTCCACCGCCGCGATGGTAAGTTCTCGGTTCGCAGCGGAACGTCGCGCATCGCTATTCTTCCGGGGTGGGATGATGATGTTCCGCGTCGCGACAATCTTTCGCCGTTTCCCGGCGCGCAGTTGCAAATCACAATTCCAGAAAAAGTGAGTGCCCAGCCATGACCCGGATTGACGTCGGCTCAGTGTTGCGGCATTCGGCTAACCTTCCGTACACGGATCTTGTCACGAGAACTACCGGCGCGGCAGTGCGGCGGTGTATCGAGACCGAGCTCCAGTCGCTGCAGTCCGGCGATGTCGCGATGCTCGATTTCTCGCACATCGGGATGATGGACTACTCCTGCGCCGACGAAGTCGTCGCGAAGTTGCTCATTGCCCATGCCGACCACGACGCACCGATGGGATTTTTCGTATTCCACGGTATCACGGACGCCCATCTTGAGGCAATCGAAGAAGTGCTTGACCATCACGGCCTCGCGCTGGTCGTGCATTTCGCCGACGGCGGAGCGCGACTGGTGGGCACGGTGAGTGACGCCGAGCGGAGTGCGTGGAATCATGTCTATCTTCGCGGCCCGTCCGCGGCAGAAGAGCTGGCAACGGCAGTTGGTGGCGAGAACGTGGATATGGCACCGGTACTCGATTCACTTTTGCGGCGCCGGCTGCTCCGGCTGGAAGGTGCCGCCTACGTTCCCGTCGGCCCATTGCAGTAGTGGCGTACAATCCGCCGCTGCAGGTCGTGGGATTTATCGCCACGCGCTCCGCAGATACCGAGCGCGGCCCGCTGATCCGGATTCGTAGCGACGAGGCGCGACTGCGCGGTGTGACCAATCAGGAACTGGTCTGGGTGTATGGACCGCGCCGGCACGACCTCGCGCCGATCGAAATCGATGATTCTATTCCGCGGGGCGGCGTCGTCGTTCGCGACCTCGCCGGACTCGCCCCGACGGAAATTGTCCGCCTCGTGAAAGTCGACACCGACCGCCCCATGCTCCCGTCTTCGATCGTCTAAGAGGTCTTTTCCCATGAGCAAGAAAAAAGTCGCGCACGGCTTCGCCACGATTGCAATTCACGGTGGCGCCGATCCGCACCATCCTGGCGACCCGGTCGCGCCGCCGCTGTTCCAGTCGGTGAACTACATCCAGGAAGTTGGCACGGCCGCCGGCCTCATGTACTCGCGTTATGGCAATACCCCGAACGCCGAGCGGTTGCAGAAACGGCTGGCGATGCTGGAAGGGTCGGAAGCGTCGTTGGTGCTGAGCAGTGGCATGGGCGCGACCGCCTGCGCCATGCTCGCCCTGCTTCGCCCGGGCGATCACTTGCTGGCCAGCGCCTATATCTATGGCGGCACGCATCGATTGTTCACGGAAGAGTTCGTCCGCCACGGCATTGACGTCACGTTGGTGGATCCGCTCGAGCCACGGGCTTGGCGTAAACGACTCCGCAAAGAAACGCGGGCGATTTTTGTCGAGAGCCCGGTGAATCCCACCTGCCGCGTCCTCGACCTCCGGCCCATTTCGTATTTGACAAAAGAAATCGGACTGGCGCTCGTCGTCGACTCAACCTTCGCGAGCCCCGTCAACTTTCGCCCGCTTGAACATGGCGCCGACGTGGTCATTCATTCGGCCACCAAGTTCCTCAACGGCCATCACGACGTACTGAGTGGCGTGGTGTGCGGCACTGAGCAGTACATCCAGGAAGTGCTCAATAAAATGATGGTCTGGGGTCAGGCACCCGATCCGTTCGCCATGTGGCTACTGGAGCGCGGGCTCAAGACCCTCGACGTTCGCGTGCGCCGCCAGAATGACAACACCACGCGAATCGCGCATTGGTGCGCCGAACGCAAAGAAATCCGAAAAGTTCACTTCCCCGGCCTCACAGAGCATCCCGATCACGAAATCGCCCGCGCCATGCTCGACGGATTCGGCAGTATGATGGCGATCGAGCTCGTCGGCGGCGGCAAGGTGACGGACAAGTTTTTGCGCAAACTGAAGCTCATTCAGCATGCGGCCAGCCTTGGTGGAGTCGATTCATTGGTGTGCGAGCCGCGGTATACGTCGCACGCGGCCATGACCAGCGACGAGCGCGCCCGCATAGGGATTCCCGACGGGTTCCTGCGGCTCAGCATTGGCATTGAAGACGCCGACGACATCATCGCCGACATCGAACAGGCACTCAAGTAACGGATGATTCGATTTACCCACGTCACCAAAGTCTTTCCACGCACGGGCACGGCGCTCAGTGACGTGTCGTTGCACGTCAGCAAGGGCGAGTTTGTGTTTCTCACCGGCCCCAGCGGCGCTGGCAAGAGCACCATTCTCAAATTGATTTTTCTCGAAGAACGGCCGACCAACGGAGAAGTAAAAGTCGGCAACATCAGCTCGGCGACGGCGCGCGGGCGCGACGTTCCGCGCCTGCGCCGGAAACTCGGCGTGGTGTTTCAGGATTTTCGCCTGCTCGAAGACCGAACCGTCGAAGCCAATGTCGCCTTCGCGCTCGAAGTCACCGGCGCGCCTCAGTCCGTGATCGGTCCCAAAGTGAGCCGCCTCCTGACGCAGGTTGGACTCGGCGCAAAAGCCACGGCGCTCCCCCGCGAACTCTCTGGCGGTGAACAGCAGCGGGTGGCCATCGCCCGGGCGCTGGCCAACGATCCGCAGGTGCTCATTGCCGACGAGCCCACCGGCAATCTCGACGACCGGGCCACTCGCGGAGTGCTACAACTGTTGCGCGACATCAACAGCGCCGGCACTGCCATCATGATGGCAACCCACGACCTCGAACTGACAAAGCGCGAAGGGTTCCGGGTGCTGGAAGTCAATCGCGGCCTGCTCGTCTTTGACTCGGCAGATCCGAACGGATCGGCCAAGGCGGGCACATGAGACTCGCCTGGCGTGAAGCCCTGCTCGCCTTTCGGCGTGCGCCCGTTTTGAGCGCACTCAGCGTGACCACCATCGCCTTCTCGCTGTTCGCGTTCGGGTTGTTCGGGCTGGTGGCGCTGAACATCCGACATGCGCTCGTTCAGGTCGAGGAGCGGGTCGAGGTGCGCGCATTCATTGTCGATGGCACGCCTGCCGAGGTCACGAGCACGGCGCTGGGTGATATTGCGGCGTTCCCCGAGGTGTTGTCGGCGAAAATGGTCTCGCCGGAACAAGCATTGGAGCGCGCCCGCAAGGAACTCGGTGAATTCAGTGACGTGTTTGATCCCGGCATTCTCCCGGCGTCGATCGATGTGCGCTTGAAAGAAGGGCATCGCGATCCGACCACCGTGAAGGCGGTCGCCGAACGCATTCGCACCTATGATTTTATTGACGACGTCCGGTTCGGCGAAGAATGGGTGGAAAAGTTGTACCGCATTCGCACCCTCGCCACACTCGTGGGCATTGTCCTTGGGCTGACGTTCGCGTTGGTCGCCGTCATCATTATTGGATCGACGATTCGCATGGCCGTGCTGGCGCGGGCCCGCGAGATATCAGTGATGCGACTCGTTGGGGCCACCGACGGATTCATTCGCAGCCCGTTCCTGATTGAAGGTGCGCTCAAAGGGCTGCTGGGCGGCCTCTTGGCACTCGCCCTCTCGGCAGCGGCGAATGCAGTAATCAGCAAGTTTGTTTTTCGCGCCGATTTCTTCGACGCAAAATTCGCCGTAGCGGGCGTGCTGGCCGGCGCGCTGATCGGGCTGCTCGGCAGCGCCGTGTCAGTAGGCCGGCATTTGCGCGACGTGTGATGCGCGGTAGACTGGCACGTACCCGGGTCGTGTTGACAGCAGTGCTCGTCACGCTGGCAGGCGCTACCGCGGCTGCCCAAGCGACGCCTCCCACCTCACCGCCGCAGCAGAACTCCACGGAGCGGCTGCAGAGGCAGCGCGAGGAACTCGACCGCATCCGCCGCGAGCGCTCCGATCTTGAAAAACGGATGCGCGACTTGCGCACCTCGGTGCATGACCTCTCCGAAGAGCGGACCAACATCGAACGTCAGGCGGAAGCCACATCCCGGGCGGTGCGGACGCTCGACCAGCAGCTGCAATCGCTTGGCGAAGAAGAGAACAATGCCACCGCCGACCTGATTCGCGCCCAGGATGAACTCGCCGGCAAGCGCGCCACCTTGCAGCATCGCGTGCGCGAAATCTACAAACGCGGCGCGATGTATTCGTTCGAAGCGATGCTCTCAGCGCAGTCGTTCGGTGAGCTGGTCGCACGCTACAAGTATTTGCACCTCGTCGCCCAGCGTGATCAGGCGTTGGTGCAACGGGTCGAGACGCTTCGTTCCGTGATCGACCGGCAGCGGCAGACGCTGGTGCTGCTCCACGATAATGTCGAGACCTCGCGCCAGGAGAAGTCGGACGAAGAAAGGCGACTGCGTGGTCTGGAGGGAGAGCGCTCACGTAGCCTGCAACAGGCGCAGTCGAGACAAAAACAGGCGGCGGCGCGGTATGCGCAGATCCTCAGGGACGAGCAGAGACTGACGGGCGCAATTGCCAATCTCGAGTCAGAACGGAAACGGGCCGAGGGTCGTTCCGGGACGTCTATTCCCACCACGAGTACGCTCAAAACGAGCGACTTCGGCAAACTCGATTGGCCGGTTGAGGGCGATATCATTTACCGATTCGGGCGATTTGTCGGAAAGGGCGGTACTACGCTACGGTGGAATGGCGTCGGAATTTCGGCGCCGGAGGGTACGCCGGTAAAGGCGGTGACGGCGGGTACGGTTGCCGAAGTGTTTCAGAGCCTCAGTACATTCGGGCCAACTATTGTGCTCCACAATGGCGGCGGCGCGTACACGGTCTACAGTTCGCTTGGGAAAATCAGTGTGACCAAGGGCGCGAAAATTGCAAAAGGCCAGATGATCGGTACGGTTGGGAAGACAGATCCCGAGCTGGGGCCGCATTTGCACTTTGAGATCCGGCCCACGGGACAGCAGGCGGTTGACCCGCTTGAATGGTTGCGGTCGCGCCGATGATCGCGGCGAAAAAATCCGCGCCGCTCGGAGCGCACATTTCCACTGCTGGTGGCGTACCGCTCGCGCCGCCGCGCGCCGACGATATCGGCGCGTCGGCCATGCAAATTTTCACCAAGCAACCCAATCGCTGGGCCGAGCGCGATGTTGAAGCGGAGGAGGCCAAGAAGTTCACGGCTGCTCTGAAAGCGAGTGGTGTGCAGTTCACTAACGCGCACGACAGCTACCTGATTAATCTGGCCTCGCCCGATCCGGTGCTACGGGCGAAGTCCATTGACGCGTTCGCCGGCGAACTGCGACGCTGCCACGCGCTTGGTCTCGATGCCTGCGTGTCGCATCCGGGTAATTTTATGGACGATCGGGTGAGCGGCATTGCTCGCAACGCTGACGGCATCGTACAAGCGCTGGAACAAGAAAAAGGCGCGACACGTCTCTTGATGGAGCTCACGGCGGGCCAAGGCACAGTGATTGGGTCTACGTTCGAAGAGATGGCCGCACTGCTCAAACTGGTTCCGGCAAAACTGCGCAAGCGGGTTGGTGTCTGTCTCGACACCGCACACGTATTTGCCGCAGGGTACGATCTGATCAACGATTACGACGGCGTATGGAAGCGGTTTGACGACGCCCTTGGACTGGAGCGCCTTGGGCTGATTCACCTGAACGACTCCAAGGCACCGCTCGGGTCCAAAAAAGACCGTCACGAATTGATCGGTGAAGGGATGATCGGCAGCGAGCCGTTCCGCCGGATCATGACAGATCCGCAATTGGCCGGAGTGCCCAAGTTGCTGGAGACGCCCAAGGGCGACGACATGGTGACGAACGACCGCCGGATGCTCAAGCTTCTGACGGCGTTCGCGGGCTGACAGCTGGCTCCGTTGCAGTTCCCCCAGCTGTTTGATCCGTGTTTATCCGAGTGAAATCCGTGCAAATCCGTGGCCCAGCCGTTTTTTCTCTACTCTCCACGCTAGCGAATTCCCATTGGGGTGCGTATTGTAACCAGATGCCCGCGATTCACTTCCGCTCCCGCCACACCCGCGCCCTGATCCGGCGCTTGGCCCTCTGTGTGCTGTTCGCACTTCAGGGTTCAGTGGCATTGTCGCCCCTGCTCGAGTCGCGCGACACGCGCGCACCGGCGGCACACATGGAACGGACCGGTGAGCGGCATCTGAACGTGCATAACGAATCGACGTGCATGCTCTGTGCGGCCCGGGCGTTGCACGCCGCGCCGTCGTTGCCGACGGCACCTGTGATGCTCGGTACCCGACTGAACCTGCATCCGTCACAGTCGCCGAGTGCCGTTCCGACGTTCGACGATTTCGGCTCACACCACTCCCGAGCACCGCCCCGGTTGAGCTGAACCAACAGCTGCCCCAACGTTCGGGGCTGACTGGTGAGTGAGGCCGTTCCGGCCCCGCCCGAATTTCGTTCAGATGACAAGGGTCAGCATGAAACAGTTCACACTATTGTGTGCATTGGCGTGTGCCGCCAATGCCGCAACTGCACAGAATCGCACACCGTCCACGGTCGCAGCCGACACGTTGCGATTGTCACGGCGTCAAGCCATTGCCACAGCGCTCCTCGCCAATCCGCAGCTCGACATCGCCCGTGAGCAAACGGCGCAAGTGCGCGCCCAACGTGTCGAGAACAACGGGATCATCAATCCGGCGCTCTCCTACTCATATGACGGCCAGTCCGGCTTTCTCCAACTCGGGACGGCCGCGGCGCACAATTTGAACGTCGGCTTGGGCATTCCCTTCCCTGACAAGTTCCGACTGCGAAATACCATCGGCGTCGCGAACATTCGGACGTCCGAGGCGCAATTCCGGCTCGCGCAACTATTCATCGCCGCGCAGGCTGGACGCACATACGACTCGGTGCTCGTCACCCACTTGCATCGTCGCGACCTGACCGAATCGCGCACCCTTTCCCTGAATTTTCTCAAGAAAACTCAGGCGCGTTTTGACGCCGGCACCGTGGCCCGACTTGACGTGATCCGGGCGCAAGTTGACGTCGCCCAATCGGACAATGACCTCATCGCAAATACCCGCGACGTGGCGAACGCAAGCGCCGCACTGAATCGCGTGATCGGGCGGCCTCTGGGGGCGCCGATCGAACTGCTCGATTCCCTTGTGGCTCCAACAGGAGTCCCGGACCTCGAGGCACTCGAGGCGCGTGCGCTCTCCATGCGCCCGGAAATCACGGCGATCGAAGCGCAGCAACGGGCAGCGCGGGCCAACAGCCAACTCACGAAAGAACAAGCATTCCTCCCGGATATCACGCTGGGCGCGACCAGAGATTACGCGTCGGATGTCGGCGCGCTCTATACCGCGGGCCTCGCGATGCCACTGCCAATTTTCTTTTGGCAGCATACGAAAGGTGATTTTGCCGAAACCAAGCACCGCGAACTCGAGCTTGCCGCGACGTTGCGTGACGTGCGGGCCGCCGTCGGCCAAGATGTCCGCGCCGCCTTCGCCGCCGCCGACGCGGCCGTGCGCCAAGCAACGTTCATTCGCGACCAACTCCTGCCATCAGCGCGCGAAGCCTACCGCGTCGCCACGGTGAGCTACGGACTCGGTGGCCTTTCGGCACTCGACGTCCTTGACGCCCGTCGCGTATTGCTTGACGCCGAGCGGCAATATGCCAACGCACTCGCCGCCGCCAACTCTGCACTGTCCGACCTCGAGCGCGCCGCCGGCGCACCGCTCAATACGATCGCCTCTGGAGCACACCGTGAGTAAGCGCCAATCCATTTATTCATTGACGATGGCCGCCAACGTCGCGGGACTCGTCTCGCTCGCACTTTTCAGCGCGGCGTGTGACTCCAAAGCCGCCGACGCCGGGGCAAACGCCGCCGCCGAGAAATCCAAACCGTCAGCGTTTACCGTGACAGACGCGCAACGGGCGCGGCTGCAGATTGTCACGGTGACAGCCGTCGGGTTCCGGCCGAATGTCGAAGTCACCGGCACGGTCGCGTTCGACGGCAATCATTCGACGCAAATCCTGTCACCAATTTCCGGGCCGGTAATTCGGCTGCTCGTTCAGCAAGGCGCGCTGGTGGCGGCCGGTCAGGCGCTGGCGACTGTTTCATCGCCTGATTTTGCCGCCGCTGTCGCCGGCTACCGCAAGGCGATTGAGGCAGCGCGAAATACACAGCGCATTCTGAAACTCAACGAGCAACTGTTCCAGAACGACGCTCTCGCCCGCAGTGCGCTGGATCAGTCGCGCACCGACGCCGCCGCCGCTGCCGCCGACATGGACGCATCAATACAGGTGCTTAAAGCGCTCGGCGTGGATGACAACACCGTCGCCGCGATCCGAGACGGCAAGCACACTGGGCCCGTGGAGAGCGCAATTCGTGCCCCAATCGCCGGGACAGTGGTGGAAAAGCTGGTCAACCCGGGACAGTTGCTTACCGCCGGTGCGACGCCGGCATTTACCGTTGCCAATCTCAATACGATGTGGGTACTCGCCAACGTGTACGAGCGCGATCTCGCTCTGGTGCACCGGGGAGAAGCCGTCGAAATACTGACCGAGGCCTCACTGAAACCAATCAGCGGCTCGGTGGATTACGTCGCGGCGATCGTCGACCCGGGGACAAAAGCGACCACCGTCCGCATCATCGCCAACAACGCGGAAAGGCTTTTAAGACGTGACATGTTTGTGCGGTTACGAGTGCGCTCGAGCGTCGAGCGACGGGGCCTGCTTGTCCCGGTTGCGGCAGTGTTACGCGACAACGACAATCTGCCATTTGTTTTTGTGACAAATTCGGACGGCGCGTTTCTGCGTCGCCGGATATCGCTCGGATACCGGGTGGATGATCGCTACGAAATCACCGAAGGTCTTGCCGCCGGGGAAAAGGTCGTCGCCGACGGCGCGCTCTTCATTCAGTTTGCGGAGAGCCAGTGAGCACCGCGCAGCAACCAGAAACGCCGAGTCACGTTGACGCTGCGCGGCCCTCGTTCGCCAACCGGATTGTCCGCTCGGCACTGGACCAATGGTTTTTGGTCGCCCTGTTCGGCTTGATCCTGATTGGCGTGGGCATCTGGTCGTTCCAGCACCTGCCGGTCGATGCCTATCCTGACCTGTCGCCACCAATGGTGGAGATTTCGACGCCATGGCCCGGCCACGCCGCCGAAGAAATCGAGCGGCTGGTTACGGTACCGCTCGAGACGGAAATGAACGGCGTCGAACGGGTGAAAGTCGTGCGGTCCATTTCCCTCTACGGACTTTCCGATATTCGTATGACGTTCGTGGACGGGACCGACCCGTACTTTGCGCGCCAGCGGGTTCTCGAGCATTTGCCCAATGCCACGTTGCCTGCCGGCGTCACCGCCGGCATCGCCGCATTGTTTGCGCCATCCGGTCTGGTCTACCGCTATACCATCGACAGTCCGGACCGCTCCACGATGGAGCTGAAAGTCATCAACGACTGGATCCTCACCAAGGCGTACAAAGGCGTGCCAGGGGTCGCGGACATGGCGAACCTCGGCGGCAAAACCATGCAGTACCAAGTGCTGGTCGATCCCACCAAGCTGGCCGGTGCCGGACTTTCCATCTCGGATGTCACCGCCGCCCTCGGGGCGAATAACAGCAATGCCGGCGGCGGATTCTATTCGGAAGGCGGCCAGTTCTACTACGTAAGGGGACTGGCCCTCCTGAGTACGAACACCGACATCGCCAACGTGGTCGTCACGACGAAGAACGGGATTCCGGTGCTGGTGAAAGATATCGGGACCGTCGAAATCGGTTTTGCTCCGCGACTTGGCCAGTTCGGATTCAACGATCGTGACGACGCCGTCGAAGGTATCGTGCTGATGCGCAAAGGCGAACAGGCGCAAACGGTGCTCAAGCGGGTCGCGGCCAAGACGAAGGAACTCAACGACCACATTCTGCCAAAGGACGTGAAGATTCACCCGTTCTACGACCGGACGGATCTCATCCATAACACGACAAGCGTGGTTGAAGACAATCTGCTCCGCGGAATCGTGCTGGTGATCATCGTGCTGGTGTTTTTCCTTTTCGACGTGCGTTCGGGGTTGATCGTCGCCACGACAATTCCGCTCGCCCTTTTGTTCGCGTTTATCTGTCTGGATCTCCGGCATATCCCGGCAAATCTGCTCTCGATAGGAGCGATTGACTTTGGCATTCTCGTCGATGGCGCCGTGGTCATGGTCGAGAACATTTATCGACAACTTGCTCTTCGTCACGGAACGAAATATTCAGTACGCGATGTGATCGTCGAGGCCGCCGCGGAAGTCGATCGGCCGGTCGTCTACGCCGTCGCCGTGATCGTGGCGGGGTTCCTGCCGATTTACGTGCTCACCGGCCCGTCCGGCCGCCTGTTTACGCCGATGGCCGATACGATGATCTACGCCCTGATCGGGGCGCTGATTCTCACGCTGACGTTGATTCCCGTATTGTGCTTATGGTTCCTGCGCCATGGAGTTCGTGAGCGGCATAACGCTGCCTTCGCGTGGATGAAAGACCGCTATGCGCGGATGCTCGACTGGAGCTTGGCGCACAAAGGTTCGGTGATTGGCGGAAGCGTAGGGCTATTCATTGTCTCGATTGCCCTCACCTTTGTGGTCGGCGCCGAATTTATGCCGACGCTGGACGAGGGCGCTCTGTGGGTGCGGGCAACGTTGCCGTACACCATCTCGCTCGAGGAATCTTCGGCCATCGTGCCGAAGATTCGTGCCATCCTGAAGTCGTTCCCGGAAGTCACCGACGTCGCATCTGAGCACGGCCGCGATGACGGTGGCGTTGACCCAACCGGATTTTTCAACGCCGAATTTTTCGTTGGTCTCAAGCCGTACGGTGAGTGGTCGAAAGACTACCCCACCAAAAAGGCCCTGATCAACGCTATCGACAAAAAGCTGTCGTCCTTTCCCGGTATCATCATCAACTTCTCCCAGCCGGCGAACGACGCCGTACAGGAAGCGGAAACCGGCCTCAAGAGTTCGCTCGATGTGAAACTTTTCGGTTCGGACCTCAATGTGCTCCAGGCCAAAGGGCTCGAGATCAAACACCTGATCGAAAAAGTTCGCGGCATTGCTCACGTCACGCTCGTCCAGGAACTGGGCCAGCCCTCGCTCACGCTGACCGTGGACCGGGCGAAACTGGCGCGCTATGGACTCAGCGCCGCGACGGTAAACGGAATCATCGAATCGGCGGTCGGGGGTGTAGCCGCCACGCAGGTCATTCAGGGCGAACAGACGTTCGACCTCGTCGTGCGACTGCAACCGAAATTCCGTGGGACGCCAGAGGCCATCGGCAATGTGCTCGTCGCCACGCCATCGGGAAGTCAGATCCCGCTGCGCGAGGTGGCGAACATCCAGGAAACCAACGGCGCGTCGTTCATTTATCGACAGGACAATGCGCGCTATATCGGCATCCAGTACTCCGTCGAAGGGCGGGACCTCGCGAGTGCCGTCCAAGACGCGCAGGCCCAGGTGGCAAAGGTCATCAAATTGCCCACGGGATACCACGCGGCTTGGGGCGGCGAGTTCGAGGAGTACAACCAGAGCCGCGCGCAGTTGCAGATTGTACTGCCGATTACGATCGCGCTCATCTTTATGTTGCTGTTCTTTCTTTATCACAACTTCAAGTTCCCGCTGATCACAATCATTGGTGTGGTATTGTCCGCTCCGGTTGGCGGACTGCTCGCGCTCGTGCTGACAGGCACGCCGTTCTCCGTGTCATCGGGCATCGGCTTTCTGGCGCTGTTTGGCGTGTCGGTGCAGACGGCCGTTGTCTACATCTCGTATGCGAACGAACTGCGGCTCAACGGCCAGAGAATCATCGAGGCGACGCGCGAGGCAGCACTGCTCCGGCTGCGGCCCATCATGATGACAGCGCTCGTCGCGGCCTTCGGCCTACTGCCGGCGGCGCTGGCGAGCGGCGTCGGCGCGGATTCGCAGCGGCCATTCGCTCTGGTGATAGTTGGCGGACTGTTTTCCAGACTGCTGATCAGCGTGTTCCTGATGCCGGTACTGTATCAGGTTGCCGCGCGGCCGGGAGACCACCTCGAGGTCTGAACCGACCCGCGGACGTACCCACTTGAGCAGGGGCATTTGGGAACCGGTAGTAGCACAATTTGTCCGAAAGTCTGACCCCTGCCTGCTCAGCCAGTTAACTTGCACGTCTCATGAAACGGCAAGACGCGCTCGACTATCACTCCCAAGGCCGCCCCGGCAAGATCGCGGTGGTGGCCACCAAGCCGCTGACCAATCAGCGCGACCTCGGGCTCGCATATTCCCCAGGCGTCGCCGAGCCCTGCTTGGAGATCAAGAATACCCCCGAAGACGCGTACAAATACACATCCAAAGGCAACCTTGTTGCCGTTGTCACGAACGGCACGGCCGTCCTCGGACTGGGGAATATTGGTGCCCTCGCCGGCAAGCCGGTGATGGAAGGCAAAGGCAATCTCTTTAAGCAGTTTGCTGATATCGACGTGTTCGATCTCGAAGTCGGCTCCGAGAACCCGGACGACATGATCCGGTTCTGCCAGCTCCTGGAGCCCACAGTTGGCGGCATCAATCTCGAAGATATCCGCTCGCCCGACTGTTTCTATATCGAAGAAACGCTGCGGAAGACCATGAAGATTCCCGTCTTCCACGACGACCAGCACGGGACAGCCATCATTTCCGGTGCGGCGCTGTTGAATGCCGTGGAAATAGTCGACAAGCAGCTCAGTGAAGTGAAAGTCGTGTTTTCCGGGGCCGGCGCTGCCGCCATCAGCACGGCGGAACACTATGTGCGGCTCGGCGTATTGCGCGAGAACATCATTATGTGCGATCGCGTGGGAGTGATCTTCGTGGGCCGCGATCCTGGTCATATGGACCCATACAAAGCGCGGTTCGCCACAACAGGTGCCGCGCGCACATTGAAAGAAGCGCTGGTGGGCGCCGACGTGTTTGTTGGCCTCTCCGCCGCGGGCGCCGTCACCGGAGAGATGGTCGCCGGGATGGCGGCGCGCCCGATTATTTTCGCGCTCGCCAATCCGGTTCCGGAGATCCACCCGCAAGAAGTCCGCGCCGTGCGCGACGATGCGATTATCGCCACGGGTCGCAGCGACTACGCGAACCAGATCAATAATGTGCTCTGCTTTCCGTTCATCTTCCGCGGCGCGCTCGACGTTCGCGCCACGGAAATCAATGAAGAAATGAAAATGGCGGCGACGCGCGCCCTCGCCGCGCTTGCGAAAGAAGACGTACCCGAGAACGTCACTCAGCTCTACGGCTTGACGTCAGTGAAGTTTGGGCCGGAATATCTCATTCCCTTCCCGTTCGACCCGCGCGTCCTGCTCTGGGTGGCACCCGCCGTGGCCTGGGCTGCGGTCGCCAGCGGCGTGGCCGGCAACTTCGTCGATCTCGAGACCTATCGCGACCAGCTCGAAGGGCGACTCGGCCGGGCCCGTGGCATCATGCGCGGGATCATTAATCGCGCCCATCACGATCCCAAGCGGATCGTATTTCCCGAAGGCGAAGAACTTAAAATTATTCGGGCAGCACAAATCCTCGTTGACGAAGGGATTGCCCATCCGATTCTCCTCGGACGCGCCGAGCGCATTCGTGACGCGGCCGACCAAAACGGCATTTCGCTCGACGGCATTCGCATTGAAGATCCGGGCACCAGTAAATCGCGCGAGAAATACGCGACACACCTCTTTCAGCAGCGCCAACGCAAGGGATTGTCACTCGCCGAATCGCATCAGCGGCTATACAAAGGGATCTATTTTGGTTCGGTGATGGTCGCCGTTGGCGATGCCGACGCAATGGTCGGCGGGCTCGGCAAGCATTACCCCGAGACGATTCGGCCGGCGCTCGAAGTGGTCGGCGCCCACCCGGACATCGGGCTGGTGAGCGGACTGTATATGCTCGTGTTTCCGCAGCACGTGGTGTTTTTCGGCGATACGACGGTAAATATCGACCCGACGGCACAGCAACTTGCGACAATTGCGTTGTCTTCGGCGCAAATCGTCCGCACATTTGGTGTATCGCCGCGTGTGGCGATGCTATCGTTCTCGAATTTTGGATCGGTCGACCACCCGGACACCAGGAAAGTCGCCGAAGCGGTCCGACTCGTACGAGCCCAAGAACCGACGTTGATTGTCGATGGTGAAATGCAAGCCGATACCGCGTTTGACGAAGAAGTGCTCGCCAGCCGCTATCCGTTCAGCGCACTCAAAGAAACGGCCAACCTGCTGATTTTTCCAAATCTGAGCGCCGGAAACATCGCTTACAAACTGTTGACCAAGTTGGGCGGGGCGACGGCCATCGGCCCCATTCTCGTCGGCATGAAGCATCCCGTACACGTGCTCGAACAGGGCGCCGACGTGCAGGAAATCATCAACATGGCCGCCGTGGCCGTGATCGACGCACAAGAACGCTCTCGGGCGCAAATTCAAATTCCTCTACCGCATAGTGTATAATGGACTCGAAGAAGACTGCCGTGCCGACGCGCAAAAGCGCACACGGGCTCGCCGACCAAGGGCTCGCGCCGAAAGGCGATACCCATTGGAACTTCGTCGCCGCCGAACTGGCCCTCGCCGCCGCCCGAAAAGGTGAAGGCGAATTCGCCGAGATGGGACCGTTCGTTGCCGTCACGACACCGCACACCGGGCGATCACCGAAGGACAAGTTTGTCGTGCGGGATTCGACATCGGAGAACGATGTTGACTGGGGTGACGTGAACCAGCCCATGACCGAGGCGCAGTTCGATGTCGCGCTCGCCGACGTTCGTACGTACCTCAACGGCCAGGGCGAACTGTTCGTGCAGGACTTGTACTGCGGTGCCGACCCGGAATACCGGCTGTCATGCCGTTACGTCACGCCGAACGCCTGGCACGCGAACTTTGTGCGCAACATGTTCATTCGCCCGGAGATCGCCGAGCTCGCGGCGTTCGCACCGAACTTTACGATTTTACATGCGCCGGAATTCCAGGGCGATCCGTCTAGGCACGGCACGCGCACATCAACTTTTATCATCCTGAATCTCAGCAAGCGGATAATCCTCATTGGCGGCACGCGCTACGCCGGCGAACTCAAGAAGTCGATGTTCACGGTAATGAACTACCTGCTCCCAAAGCAGGGCGTGCTGTCTATGCATTGCTCGGCCAACATTGGTCCGGCTGGCGACACGGCCCTCTTTTTCGGCCTCTCCGGCACCGGCAAGACCACGCTCTCGGCCGACCCCGAGCGCAGCCTCATTGGCGACGACGAGCATGGCTGGAGTCACAACGGAACGTTCAATTTCGAGGGCGGCTGTTACGCAAAAGTAATTCACCTCTCGCCGGAACTCGAACCGGATATTTATGCGACCACGCAAATGTTCGGAACGATTCTCGAGAACGTAGAACTCGATCCGCTCACGAAAAAAGTGCTGTTCGACAGCCAAAAGATCACCGAGAACACGCGGGCCAGCTATCCGCTCAGTTATATCCGCAATCACGTGCCAAGTGGGCGCGGCGGGCATCCCAAGAATGTCATCTTCCTCACGGCCGATGCATTCGGCGTGTTGCCGCCAATCGCCAAGCTCAGCCGTGAACAGGCGATGTACTATTTCCTCTCCGGTTACACGGCGAAGGTCGCGGGCACGGAACGTGGCGTGACCGAACCTCAGGCGACATTCAGCGCGTGCTTTGGCGCCGTATTTCTGGTGTGGCATCCGACCAAATACGCGCAAATGCTCGGCGAACTGCTCGACGAGCACAAGGCGAACGTTTGGCTGATCAATACGGGTTGGACAGGTGGGGCGTATGGCGTCGGCACGCGCATGAAGCTCGCCCACACGCGGGCGATGGTACGCGCGGTGCTCGCCGGGAAACTGACAACGTCACCGCTGAAAGTGGATCCGGTGTTCGGACTCGCCGTTCCACAGGGGATCGACGAGGTGCCAGCCGAAGTGCTCGATGCCCGCGAATCGTGGAAGGACGTGGCGGCATACGATGCACAAGCGAAAAAACTGAGCGGGATGTTCCGGGAGAACATCAAGAAGTTCGGCGCGCAAGTCGGCGACGCGATTCTGGCGGCGGGGCCGAAAGGCTAGCAGCGATTTGACTTTTATCCGCGATCCGCTCTGGAACAATATTCGCATCGACCCCGTGGCCGAGCGCTTGCTGGACACGGCGGTCGTCCAGCGGTTGCGGTATGTGCGGCAACTGGGGCTGGCGCACTTGGTCTATCCGGGTGCGACGCACTCGCGGTTCGAGCACGCGCTCGGTGCGTATCATCTTGCCGGACGCACATTGAACAGTCTGCGCGATGCCGGTGCACTCACCGGTGTAGCGGCCGACGAGCCGGCGATTATTGCCGGGGCTGCGCTGTTGCACGACGTGGGACACTACCCGTTCTCACACGCACTCGAAGAGATCGGCGTGCCGCACCACGAAGCGCTGTCACGACCACTGGTTACAACTGGCGAAGTGGCGTCCATATTGAGCGACGCCATCGGCGCTGATGCGCCGGAGCGCATTTACGCGCTCATCTGCGGCACCAGTGAAAGCCCACTGCAGGGACTGATTTCCGGCTCACTCGATCTCGATAAAATGGATTACTTAAAGCGCGACGCGTTGATGTGCGGCGTGCCGTATGGCGAGATCGACGAAGACCGATTGTTGCACGCGCTCGTCCTCGTGCATGATCCAATCTTCAACCGCCAGCGGATCGGCGTGCAGGCCAAAGGGCTTTCGGCGCTTGAATCGCTCCTGTTCGCGAAATATCAGATGTACCGCAATGTCTATTGGCACCATGCCGTGCGCAGCGCGACGGCGATGTACAAACGGCTGGTAGAAAGCGCGCTGGCGTCAGGCGCGGTGACTGTCGGCGCACTCGGCGGCTACGACGACGAAGGTTTGTTGCACGCGCTTGATGCGGGGGCGACCACGGAATCGCGTGCGTTGCTCGACGCGCTGCGCCGCCGGCGGCTATTCAAGCGGGCGTTTGAAGCACCGGCGGCAACACTGCCGATGGAACAGTTGGAGTGGATTGCCGATGACCGCGACCGGACCCGTGCGGCGGAGTTGGCGATGGGGGCGCGACTGGGATTGGCGCCTGGCGAACTGTTGCTCGATTTCCCGGCAAAGACGCAGATGCTTGGGCTCGACATCCCGGTGCTCGGCGGGGATGGAACGGTCAGCCGGCTTACGAAGGAAGGGATGCAAGGGGCGATGAATTTATCGCGGATGGCGGATTCGTTGTATCGGTCGGCTCGGTACTTGCGCGTGTTTACGGCGCGGAGGGTTTCGGCGGGAGTGGGAGTGGTAGAGGAATTGCTGCGGGCGCAGTGACGGGGTGGGACAGCCCGTTTCCAACGGGGCGGGCAGCGTACAGCAACGCGTTTCCTACGGAGCGGACGGCGGGCAGCGTTTACTGCGGCTGTTTTTCGCGGCCTCTTGCTTCGGCGAGTGTTCTTCCGATGCCGCGATAGAATGCCGCGTCGGTGGCTTTACCCTCTGCCTCTAAGCTGATCGCGCAACGCTCGAGTGCGTAGAGAATGTTGCCAAGGTAGAGTGCGGAGATGGACTCGACCGACTCGGGCTCGGACTCAGGCACCGGCGGCGGCCACATCCACGGTCCCGACCTGCACGACGATCGCCGTGATGTTGTCGAGACCGCCACGGCCGTTCGCTTCGGCAATCAATGCGTCGACAATCCGGCCAGGGCCCGAGCGCGCCATCAGCAGTTGCTGCAGACGGCGGTCATCCACCATGCCCGTGAGACCGTCGCTAGCGACAAGGAACACGTCGCCGGGGAACATGTCGCCACGGTACAAATCGACATCCACCGATTCGCTCGCGCCAACGCAGCGCGTGATCACATTGCTGTATGGATGGTACCGGGCTTGCTCGGGCGTCAGCAGTCCGGCATCGACCTGCTCCTGCACGTACGAGTGATCTTTGGTGATTTGCCTGAGCGCGCCGTCGCGGAGCAGATAGATGCGCGAATCGCCAATCTGTCCAATCAGATACTGATTATCCGACATTGTCAGAACGCTCGCCGTTGTGCCCATGCCTTGTTTGTCCACTTCGGCCAGCATTCGATCGTAAATCGCGCGGTTCGCATCTTTCAACGCCTGCGACATCCGGTCGTCAGCCGCGGCATCGAGCACGCTGTTGAGTGGCAGCAAGTTGCGGGCGACGATCTGCACCGCCATCTCGCTTGCAACTTCACCGGCCGCATGACCGCCCATGCCGTCGGCGACGACGAACACGCCGCGCCGTTCGTCTGCTTCCGCGAAAAAGTTATCTTCGTTCCCCGAGCGGATCATTCCGACATCGGAGCGCGCGCCGACCGCGAGCTGCATGGATTAGCCTCGCACGGAGAACATGATGACTGCAATAGTGCCGGCGCCGATCGCCGCGAGCGCAAACAGGAACGCCATTATGGCCGCACATCCTTTCTTTTTCTCCGCAGGCACCGCGGCTAGATCCTGCTTCGCGGCCGCCGTGCTGGCGCGCGGCGCGGTGGCCGCTTTTCTCGCTGCATCAATACTGAACGCGGCGATTGCCCGTGTGCCGCCGCCCGTGTCTTCGAGCGAGGCAGCGGCCGGACGAAAAATCAACTTGATGCCACCGAACCGCACATCGGGGGCACCGGTGAGTTGCTGTTCACCCTGCACGCGGCGACCACCGACATATGTGCCATTCGTCGAGCCTTGGTCTACCACCCACCAGGCACCGTCGCGTTTGAGGATCTTTGCATGTGATCCGGACAGGCTCTCGTCACTGATGACGATATCGTTGTGCGCACCGCGGCCGATGTTGGTGAGTACCGAGAAAATTTCGAACTTTCTCCCCTTCATTGGCCCTTCGTTGATCACTTCGAGCGTAGCAATCGGCGGTGTTGCTGGCGCAGACGGAGTCGGTTGGGCGCTCGCCATTGGCTGGGCAGGCGACTGAGCGGCTACCGGACGCACGGCAGGCGCCTTTGCGACTGGAGCGGCGACGGGCGGAGCTGACGGCACCGACGCAGCGACGATCGCGTCTTCGAGTTCGATGACTTCCATACCGAGCGAAAAGCGCACCGGAAGCACAGTGTCCGCGACGGGCGTTGGCGCGACCGGCGCCGGCGGGGGCACGCTCGTCGCGGGAGCACTGGCGACGGGAGCACTGGCTACAGGAGCAGCTTTCGCAATGTCGGCATAAAACCGGAATTCTTCAGGCCCGATTTTTAATACGTCGCCGCGGCCGAGCACTTGAGACTGCTCAATGCGGAGGCCATTCACAAATACGCCGTTCGTGCTGAGATCGGTCAACACATACGCACCCTCTGCGGGGGCGATCTGGGCATGTTTCCGGGAGACATCAGTAGAAGCAATCACGATCTCGTTGCCGATTTCGCGACCGAAAGTGACGCCACTGTTCGGGATCGTGTATTCACGTCCGTCCACGAGCGACACAAGCCGGCCACCAACGGCCGTCGTTGGCTTCCTCGGCGCGCTTCCCTTGGCCCGAAGCGACTCCGGGATGTCCGCCGCCGAAATAAACTGGGTACTGCCACCCTTCTTGTCGTCGCCGTAGGGCAGCTCCGACCCGCCGACTTCGATCTTGTCGCCATGCAGGAGTGGATTGGGCTCAGCGCCAAGCAGAACGCCATTCACCATCACTTCAGAACTGGCGCCGCCGCGGCGAATGACCCCTGATCCATCAGAAGCCATCCTGAGCACGGCATGCGCGGCCGGATCATCGCCCGGGACTCGCACATTCGCGCCGTCGAAGGCGCCAATGGTCAGGTCCGCGGCCGTCAGCGGGATTTGTTTTCCGTTGAACTGGATGTAGGGCATCTGGGGTGGGAAACTACCCCCCGCTCTCGGGGGTGGCAAGCGTAGTCAGGCTGGGGTGATCGCCACCCCAAACTCACCCGCTTGAAGGCGATACAGCCGGGCATAGAGTCCACCGGCCGCCAAGAGCGCCTTGTGCGTGCCCCGCTCACGGATTTCGCCGTGGTGCATCACCAGAATCTCGTCCGCGGCGACAATCGTGCTCAACCGGTGAGCCACGGCGACCGTCGTCCGGCCGGCCATCAATTCCGTCAGCGCCAGCTGGATTTCGGCCTCGATTTCGCTGTCCACGGCACTTGTGGCCTCGTCCAGGAGCAGCAATGCGGGGTCGGAAGCGATCGCCCGGGCGAAGGAGAGCAGTTGCCGCTCGCCGACACTAAGGCTTGCCCCGCGCTCCCCCAGCCGGTGCTGATAGCCGTCCGGAAGTCGTCGTACGATCCGGTCGACCCCAACCCGTGCCGCCGCCGTAGCGACCTCGGTGTCAGAGAGCGGGTTGGACAGCCGGATGTTCGTCGCGATATCGCCGGCGAAGAGAAAAATGTCTTGCTGTACGTATCCAATCTGGGCGCGCAATTCATCGAGTGGCAGACTACGAATGTCGCGGCCGTCAATCAGAATCCGCCCGCGCTGCGGATCATAGAACCGGAGTAGCAGACTGATAACGGTGGTCTTGCCGGCGCCAGTATGACCGACGAGCGCCACCGTTTGGCCCGGATGCGCCGTAAAACTCACCCCTTTGAGCACCCACTGCGGATCCGTCACCTCGCCGCGTCCGTAGCTGAACCAAACGTCTTCGAAGGTCACGGTAACGCCGGCGTGGCCAGCACGAACATAGGGCGCGGCGGTCATTTCCGGTGCCGCCGGATCGGCCGGTGTGTCGAGTAACGCGAACACCCGCTCCGACGCCGTCATCGCCTGCTGCAGCGTGTTGTACTTATCGGAAAGGTCTTGCAACGGCTGAAAAAAACGCCGGGCCAACTGCAGAAATGCGGCGACCGTGCCCACGGTGAGCGCATGCGACGCGACGCGCGGCACGGCGGCGACAATCAAGCTGGCGAGCGCGATGGTCGTCAGAATCTCGATCGCCGGGAAATACAGCGCATAGACAGTGACGGATTTTAAATGCGCATCGAGGTGCGACTGATTGAGCTTGGCGAATCGCTGACTCTCGCCCGTCTCCCGTCCAAATAGCTGCACAATCCGCATGCCCGTCAGCCGCTCCTGCAGAAAAGCGTTGATGCGGGCAATGCGAGTGCGGATGTCACGATAGCTGTCACGGACTTTGAGGCGAAAAACCATCGAAGCGAGAAAAATCAGCGGCACGACGGCGAATGCCGCCAGCGTGAGCCGCCAGTCGATGGACACCATCAGCACGGAGATCGCGGCAAGCGTGAACAAATCGCCGAATCCGGCGACGACACCGGAGGTGAACAATTCGTTGAGCGCTTCGACATCCGACGTCACGCGAGTCACGAGACGGCCAACCGGATTGCGGTCGAAAAACGGCACGGGAAGCCGCTGCAGATGCCCGAAGATCTGGCGCCGCAAATCGTGCATCACCCGCTGGCCAAGTAGGCTGGTAAGAAATACTTGCGCATATTCGCCGGCGAATTGAGCAAATAGCAGTGCCACAAAGAGCAGCGCATCGCGCCGCAGGGCCGCCGCGTCACCGGCCGGAATGGCCACGTCTATGACGTTGCGGGTGAGCAGCGGTTGTACCAGCTGCAGCAAGCCGTCGACAATGAGCAGCGCCAGCGCTGCGGCGACAATCGTGCCATAGGGACGGACGTAAGCGAGCAACCGGCGCGCCAGACGGTCGTCGAAAGCTTTGCCGAGGATTTCGTCGTCGATAGGTGGAGCGGGCATTGACTAAAAGTTAGTGCGAGTGCTGAGTGGGAGTATGAGTGCTGAGTGCGAGACTGGTGGGAGAGAGGAGTGGGAGAGGAGTGCGAGAAGAAGAGTGGGAGGGCACTGCTGTTTCTCCACCCCTCTCCCACTCAGTTTCTCCCACCTCTCTCCCACCCAGTTTCTCCCACGCATCTCCCACGCATCTCCCACCCAGTTTCTCCCACGCATCTCCCACGCCTCTCTCCCACCAGTCTCGCACTCAGCACTCATACTCCCACTCAGCACTCGCACTAGTTTTGAGTAGTGAAGGATCGCATAATCATCCGCGGCGCCCGCCAACACAATCTCAAGAACATCGACGTTGATATCCCGCGCCGGGCGATCACTGTTGTGACCGGTCCGTCGGGCTCCGGAAAATCATCGTTAGCATTCGATACGATCTACGCCGAAGGGCAGCGCCGCTACGTCGAATCGCTCTCGGCGTATGCGCGCCAGTTTCTCGAGCGGATGAAAAAACCCGACGTCGATTTTATCGACGGACTGTCGCCAGCCGTTGCGATCGAGCAGAAGAATCCGACGCGTACATCGCGTTCCACGGTCGGGACCGCCACCGAGATCTACGACTATCTCCGCCTGCTCTGGGCCCGCGTCGGACACACCATCTGCCCAGTCTGCGGACGCGAACTCAAGCCCGATACAGCGCAATCGGCCGCCGACGTAGTGCTGGCGCTGCCAGCTGGCACGCGCGTGATGATTGCCTTCCCTCTCCGGCTTTCGTCGAAAGTCACGCACAAGCAGGCGGTAGAGAATCTGAAGGCAAAAGCGTTCGTCCGCGTCGTCGCCGATGGCGTAACGCTGCATTTGGATGAGCTCCCACCAAAAACAAATCTCGCCAAGGCCAAAGAACTGTTGGTCGTGATCGATCGCCTGTCGGCCGCAGCAGAAAATCAGGCCAGGATCACCGATGCATTCGAGATTGCCTTCACGGAAGGCGACGGTGATGCGATCGCGCTGCTCGCCGACAGTTCGACGCGCCACAATTTCACGACGCGATTCCAGTGCCCGAACGACGGGCATCAGGCCCCGGCGCCGTCACCACAACTGTTCAGTTTCAATAGTCCGACCGGCGCCTGCCCCACCTGCAATGGCTTCGGCGCCACATTGGAGTACGATGTCGCACTGATGGTGCCCTACCCCGACCGTACGCTGAAAGACGGCGCCATCGAAGTCTGGAATGCTCCGCGCTACGACAACAAACGCCGCGCCCTCGCCGAATTCGCAAAGAAAGAGGGCATCCCTACCGACATCGCATGGCACCGTCTATCGGCGGAGCAGCACAACAAACTGCTCCACGGGAAATCGAAAGAAACGAAAGGGAAAAAAGAATTCGTTGGCGCCTTCGATCATCTCAAAGCGCTCGAGCCGAAAAAATACAAGCAGTACATTCGCATTTACCTGCGGCAATTCCAGACAGCCCAGAGCTGCCCCACCTGCCACGGCGCCAAGCTCCAGGCCGACGCGCTCAATGTGAAGATCGGCGGCAAGACCATCGCCGATGTCGCGGCGATGCCGATCGACCTGCTCAGCGGATGGGCCGACTCACTTACCCTGTCGCCATCCGAAACACAGATCGCCGCGCACATTCTGCGCGAGGCGCGCAATCGCATCCGTTTTCTGTGCGACGTCGGGCTCACCTATCTCACACTCGATCGCGCTACCCGCACGCTCTCCGGCGGCGAAGCACAACGCATTGGTCTCTCCAATTCACTCGGGTCACAACTCGTCGATACGACCTACGTCCTCGACGAGCCTAGCATCGGACTTCATCCCCGCGACGTCGACCGGCTGCTTGGACTTCTCGAGCGTCTGCGAGACGGCGGCAACACGGTGATTGTCGTGGAGCATGATCTCGAAGCGATACGGCACGCCGACTGGATGATCGAACTCGGGCCTGGCAGCGGCGAGAACGGCGGCGAAGTCGTGTTCTCCGGCCCCATCGCCAGAGCAGCCGAGAGCCCGCTCACGGGACAGTATCTGACCGGCGCACGGACAATTCCGCTGCCGGAAGCGCGGCGGGCCGTCGGCCCCCGCTGGCTGACACTGACCGGCGCGCGCGAGCACAATCTGCGTGGCGTAGACATCAAGATTCCGCTCGGCGCACTGACGGTCGTGACCGGAGTCAGCGGGAGCGGGAAAAGTACGCTGGTACACGATGTGCTCTATCGCGCCCTCGAACAGCGCATCACTGGCGAGCATTCAGCCAAGCAACATCTCGGAGAAAAAGTTGGGGCGTTCGCCGGGATCACCGGATACGAGTCACTCGAGAACGCGGTGCTCATTGACCAGGAGCCAATCGGCCGGTCGCCGCGCTCCAATCCCGTGACATACATCAAAGCGTTCGATGAAATCCGCCGGATATTCGCCGACGTGCCACTTTCACGTGAACGGAAATACACGGCCAGCACATTCAGCTTCAATGTTCCGGGTGGCCGTTGCGAAAAATGTGAGGGCGCGGGCTATATCGAAATTGAAATGCTGTTCATGGCCGATGTGTACGTGCCATGCGAAGAGTGCCAGGGCGCACGCTATAAACCCGCCGTGACCGAGGTGAAATATTTCGGCAAGAGCATTGTCGACGTGCTTGAACTCACTGTCGACCAGGCGATCCGGTTCTTCCCGCACGAAGAAAAACTTGGCCAGGCGCTCTGGCAGGTACAGCAGGTTGGTCTCGGCTATCTCCGGCTCGGCCAACCCGCGACCACCCTTTCGGGCGGCGAAGCGCAACGGCTCAAAATTGCCCGTGAACTTGCGCTTTCGGCGAAAAAGAGTGGGCGCAAATTGTACGTACTGGACGAACCGACAACCGGTTTGCATCTCGAAGACATTCGCAAGCTCGCGACCGTGTTGGACCGGCTCGTTGACGCCGGCCATACCGTGATATTGATCGAACACAATCTCGATGTGATCAAACTTGCCGACTGGGTGATCGATCTCGGGCCGGACGGCGGGAGTGCGGGCGGCCGCCTAGTGGCGATCGGGCGGCCCGAAGAAGTCGCGGCGGTCGCAGACTCGCACACCGGCCGCTGGCTCGCACCGTTGCTCGGGACGGGTGGCATAACCGAGAAGAAACCAAAGACGTCAGACCCCCGACGCGCCCGTACGCGTCTTCTGAAGTAACTCCGACGCGCGCGTACGCGTCTTCCGAAGTAACAGCTCCCCTTACGGACTAACACCATGTCAAAAATTGCATTTCTCGGGACCGGCCTGCTCGGCGCCGCCTTTGCCGAAGCCGCCGCCAAACGCGGCGACACGGTTACCGCATGGAACCGCTCACCGGACAAAGCACGCGCGCTTGAAACATTTGGCGTGGTCGCCGCAGCGTCACCTGCCGACGCCGTCCGCGGCGCCACTCGCGTGCACATCGTGCTGAAGGACGATGCCGTTGTCGAAGAGGTGTTGGCAGCAGCGCGCGCCGGACTGTCGCCCGACGCCATCGTCATTGATCACACCACGACGCTTCCAACGCTCACTGCCGATCGCGCCAAACGTCTGAACGCCGCCGGCGTGAAGTACCTGCACTGCCCCGTCTTTATGGGCCCGCCGGCAGCCCGGAATGCGCAGGGCACGATGATGGTCGCTGGACCAAAAGCACTTTATGAGAGCGTGAAGGCCGATCTCGCAAAAATGACCGGCCGAGTCGAATATTTCGGCGAGCGCGCCGACATCGCTGCCGTGAATAAATTGTTCGGCAACGCCATGATCATCGGCGTCGCCGCCGTGATGGCCGATGTTTTCACGATCGCGCAAGCGAGCAACGTGAGTGCCGATGATGCCATCCGAACGCTTGGCTTTTTCGATTTGAATTCTCTCGTGTCGGGTCGCGGCGCCGCCATGGCCAAGGGCAACTTCACGGCCAGTTTTGAGCTGACGATGGCCCGCAAAGATGTCCGGCTGATGCTCGAGACCGCGGGAAGCAGGCCAATGTCGGCTTTGCCGGCCGTTGCGGCGCGGATGGATCAGCTGATTGCCGCTGGACATGGCGCCGATGACGCCAGCGTGCTCGGTATTGATGCTGTGCAACGGACATAAGACAGACCCAAGCGTTGACCTGCCCTCTCACACCGTCTAGTTTTCGGGTTCCTTCCCGAGTAGCTCAGGGGTAGAGCAGGCGACTGTTAATCGCCGGGTCGGGGGTTCAAATCCCTCCTCGGGAGCTGTGTAAGCGGGACGCGGGCCGACAGGCCTGCGTCCCGCTTTTCTTTTTGCCCTTGCCCGACCGCGCGCGCAGTGGCCAGACTAGCCGTCGTGAAAGAACGACTCGACCTCGGCGACCGACTTCACGCCCCACAAAATCTTCCCGTCCTGGCGAATCACCCGCGGCACTCCGCCGAGCCGTTCGGTGGCCCAGTCGAGATCCCAGTCATTCGCCATATCTTCTGCGTCCGGATGATCGAGCTCGACAAATCGCGGCACCGCGCACTGGTCGGCCACATGCTGTAACTGCGCCATATCCGAGAGGTCAACACCGTCCCGCCAGTACGCGCGATAGAGCGCATCGCGGAATGCCGCGGCCCGCACCGGGTGCTGACGCATCACGCTGATCACCGCAATAATAGCCCGCGAAGTGTTCGGTTTTCCCTTTGGCAACCTGATGATCAGCCCAGGCACGCGACGGCCCAGATCGGTGAGTTCATCATCGAGCACATTGATGGCGCGGCGGTCGAGTGCGCGCATCGGCATCGGCAGGCCAGGTGACTGCTGCACGCCTTTCCACGTGACCGCGCCACTGCGTCCGAGCGCGACCAGCTGCTCGCTAAGTGCATAGCACTCGGCGGATGTGAAGTCGGAATACAGCGTATAGGCAGGCATGGGCAATCCTCTCTTTCCCTAGTCTATCAGCTTCACCCGGTACTCCACCACCCGGCCCTCGCGCGCCGCGTCGGATTCCCGAACACGCCTCACCGAGGCATATTTAGGGTATGTCCGCTCCGCTTGTTGGCGTCATCATGGGAAGTAAGAGCGATTACGACACGCTCGCCCCGGCCTGCGAACTGCTCACCCATCTCGGTGTGCCGTTCGAGACAAAAATCGTCAGCGCCCATCGCACGCCCGACGCGATGTTCGAGTACGCAGAGCATGCCGAGAAGCGCGGACTGCTCTGCATTATCGCGGCAGCCGGTGGCGCGGCGCACTTGCCAGGTATGGTCGCCAGCAAGACGCTGGTCCCGGTGCTCGGTGTGCCAGTACCGGCAACCGCGCTTAACGGTCTCGACGCGCTGTTGAGCATCGTACAAATGCCGGCCGGCGTTCCCGTTGGCACACTGGCGATCGGCAAACCGGGCGCAACGAACGCGGCAATCCTTGCCGCCGAGATTGTTGGAGCGCACCATCCTGACGTACGCGAAAAACTTCGTGCGTGGCGCGACAGCCGGGCGAAAGACGTGCTCGCCCAGACGCTGCCGTGACCGCGGGGTCGCGCCATCACAAAGCGATTCTTCCCGGCGCGACGATCGGATTTCTCGGCGGTGGACAGCTCGGCCGGATGACGGCGATGGCCGCCCGGTCGATGGGCTACGACGTGCAACTGCTGGACCCCGACGCTGACTGCAGCGCCAAGCCAATGGCCAGTCGATGCATCACGGCTCCGTGGAACGATGCGGCCGCCGCCGCCGAGCTCGCCCGCGGATGTGACGTGGTGACACTCGAAATCGAACAGATTCCGATGGTAACTCTCGAAGCGGTCGCTGAGCACGCGCCGCTACATCCGCGCGCTACCGCAGTCTTCACGATTCAAGACCGCGCCCGTCAACGCGAGTGGCTCGCGGCGCAGGATTTTCCGCAGGGAGAATTCAGGATTGCGAACACCGAGCAGGAATGCGTTGCTGCCATCGCGGCACTCGGCGCTTCGATCGTGAAATCCTCACACGGCGGATATGACGGCCGTGGACAAATGCGCGTACCGCGTGGCGGCGACGGGATGGCCGCGTGGCAAGCGGTTGGCGCGGCACGATCGGTGGTCGAGCAGTTCCTGCCAATTCGCGAGGAGCTGAGCGTGCTTGTGGCGCGCGCAGAGAGTGGGGCGATCGCCGTGTACCCGCCATCACGCAATCATCACACCGATGGCGTGCTCACGTGGGCCGTTGTGCCCGGCGGCTTTCCCAAAGCGCTCGAACATCGCGCCACGGAACTTGCGTCGGCAATTGCCGAGCGGCTTGGCATTGTCGGACTGCTGGCGGTGGAACTGTTTCATCTGGAAGGTGGCGAATTATTCGTAAACGAACTCGCCCCACGACCGCACAATACGTACCACCACAGCGAGCGCTCCTGCGTAACCAGTCAATTCGAGCAGTTGGTTCGCGCCATCTGTGGGCTGCCACTCGGCGATACCGATGTGATCAGCCCCGGGGCGATCCATAATCTGCTCGGCGATCTCTGGATCGACGGCCGCGCACCCAATTTCGTGCCCGCACTCGCCGTACCCGGCGTGCGACTGCATCTATACGGTAAGCGCGAGGCACGGCCGGGCCGGAAGATGGGCCATCTTTCCGCCGTCGCGGCAACGCATCAAGAGGCTCTCGCGCGCGTGTGCGAGGCGTACGAACTTCTGAGCAATACTCCGGACCGCCAATGACACTCCCTGCCGATTCCCCCGCTCCGACCTTTCACGAGATGAACAGCGCCGAGTGTGATGCGCTGCTGACGCGCAATCACGTCGGCCGCATTGCGTTTAGCTATCGCGATCACGTGGACATTGAGCCGATTCACTATGTATATGCGGACGGCTGGATTTATGGTCGCACGACATATGGGACAAAGCTTCGCACGCTGGCGCACAATCGTTGGCTGGCATTTGAAACCGATGAAATATCGGCGCTATTTGATTGGAAATCCGTGGTGGTCAAAGGTGCGTTGTACGTGCTTGAGCCGGGCGGTGCGCGGGGGGAGAATTATCTCAAGGCGCTCGAACTGATCCGGTCGCTTTCGCCGAATGCATTGACGCAGAGTGATCCGGCGCCAGAGCGCACGGTGCTGTTTCGCATCCATGCGGACCAAATTACGGGCCGGTCGTCGCGGACGGACTAGCCACTCCGCCTGCTTGCCGAGTCCGCGCGCGGTCGGGCCCGAGGGGTTTGCTTCTGTGCGCGCGGTCGGGCCCGAGGGGTTTGCTTCTGTGCGCGCGGTCGGGCCCGAGGGTCTCCCTTCGGCTCGCGTCGCCTTACACGCTGCGAGCCTCGCGCTGCGCGCGAGTCTCTTGCTACGGCGAGGGCTCGCCTGCGCGAGACCCTCGGGCCCGCCCGCCGAGCTTCATGTGACGCCGGCGGGCAAACCGTGCATCGCGCACGGGCCAGTCCAGGTCGGGCGTGCGCATTCGCTCCACAGGGCCCCGTGGCTGCCGTGTGCCATGGGCCGAGTAGGCCGATGGCATACGGATGCCACTTGCAGGCCCGAAGGAGTGAATGCGCTTGCCGGACCATGCGCTCGATCATGCGCTCGATCATGCGCCCGACCGCGCGCCCAACCGCGCGCACCGAAAGTCAGCGTAGATTGCACGCGACAGACGGGAACTCACCGCGCCTCTCGCGGCTAGTTCCTTCGTGACCCTCGCCGTGCGAAATCCAATGCCAGCACCCAAGCAATCCGCCGCCGAATTCGAAGCCGAGACGGTGCGATTTTTGCCGGATGTCATGCGGTTTGCGCGGTCGCTCACGCGAAACGTGGACGATGCGGACGATCTCGTGCAGGATACCTATCTGCGCGCCTATCGGGCCCGTGACACGTTTCAGTCCGGCACGAGCACCCGACAGTGGTTGTTCACGATTTGCCGCAATTCCTTTTTACGGACGCGCGATCGGAGCAAATGGGTGACGACCGTCGAAGGCGACGCGACGCTGGAAGTGCTGGCGAGTGTGGGGTTGCACACGGATGCGGAAAGTGGCGGCTATGCCGATATTTTCGACCGTGTCGATTTTGGCCCCGCGCTTGAAAAAGCGATGGCGAAATTGTCCGAGCCTTTTCGCGTCGTGTTTGCATTGGTGGACCTTGGCGATCAGTCGTATGCCGAGGTCGCCGAGTCGTTGAATATTCCTGTGGGCACTGTGCGGTCGCGGCTCTTTCGTGCGCGGCGGGAGCTGCAATCATCCCTGATCGATTTTGCGCGCGACGCCGGGATTGCCCCTCGAGCGCCTTCACACAAGGAGAGTACATCATGACGACGACGCCGTCGCTCGACTGCCTGTCGGTAGTCAAAGAACTGTGGGACTATTTGGATGGCGAACTGGATACGGCGCGATGGGAAGCCGTACGCCAGCATTTGAGTGCGTGTACGGGCTGCGCATCGCACGTGCAGTTTTGCCGGACGTTCGTGGATCGTGTGGCGACGGTGCCGATGGATGAGCTGGCGGTGGCGGTGTTGCGTGAACGGGTGCTTAGTGCAATGCACGCTGGTTGATGTTGGGATCACGCTGACTATCAAAACGACTCGTGGAAACGCCGGAGAACGCCCGTTCTCCATACGGGAGCGGGGGTCGAATCTGACGTCGCCGAGAACTTTCCGATTCGCCTGATAAGGGCTATGTTTGACGCGGTTGAATTTAGGGTGGGCCGGGCCGGTCTATACGGGGTCAGTATGCGTCTCGAACAGCGTCGATGGGCAGGGCGGACGGGTGGACAGTCTCGTGTGCTTCCGACGGGATCGCGCCATTTTTGCCGTCGGCGAATTGCGAACTGCACAAATACCGTAACCATCATCACCGTCGCCGAGCGCTGACCCGGTGCACAAACAGCTTGCGCGCCCATTGCGCCGGTTCTAAGGTCTCGCGCGAACTCGAGGATCGCTTTCTCAAGTTGCGCGAGGCCCTCGGCCAACGCGACGAAATCAACCAGACGCTCTCGCTGCTCACGGCGACGCTCGATTCGACCGCCGACGGCATTCTTGTGACCGACTCGCATGGAACCATTGTTCGGTTCAACAGCACGTTCGCGGAACTTTAACGTCTGCCCGAGACCATACTGGCCAGCCGCGACGACGATGCCGCACTCGAATACGTCCGCCTGCAGCTCAACGCGCCCGAGGAGTTCGTTCGCAAGGTCCGTGAGGTGTACAGCCAGCCCGACGTAGAAAGTTTCGACACCCTGCAGTTCAAGGACGGCCGCACCTTCGAGCGTTACTCGCTGCCGCAGCGCATTGGCGACACAACGGTAGGGCGCGTGTGGAGCGTCCGTGATGTCACCGAGCGCCGCCATATGGAGGCGCAGCTTCGTCAGTCGTAAAAAAATGGAAGCGGTCGGGCAGCTGGCCGGCGGCGTGGCACACGACTTCAACAACTTGCTCATTGTAATCCAGGTGCATGCGCAACTGCTGGTGGACGACGCCGGCGTTGACGGACCGTTGCGCCGGGATATAGACGAAATCCTGAGCGCCACGCGTCGCGCGGCTGACCTTACGCGCCAGCTGCTCGCCTTCAGCCGCAAGCAGGTGCTGCGGTCAGTGGTGTTCGACTTGAACTCGGTGATCACGGGCATGGAGCCGATGATTCGCCGGCTGATCGACGAAAGCATCGAAATCGGCACCGTGTGTTCCACCGAGCCCGTCATCGTGTCGGCCGATCAGGGACAAATGGAGTTGGTGCTGATGAATCTTGTGATCAACGCGCGAGACGCGATGCCCGACGGGGGCCGGCTGGTGATAGAGACGGCGCACATCACGATCGCCGACAAGGCCGGTCGCTCCGCGACCATCAGGACCGCACCGGGCGACTACGCGCAGTTGTCGGTGACCGACACGGGCGTCGGTATTCCGCGCGACCAGATCGCTCGTGTGTTCGAACCGTTCTTCACTACGAAAGAAATCGGCAAGGGGACGGGTCTCGGCCTTTCGACACTCTACGGCATCGTGAAACAATCGGGCGGCTACGTGTGGGTGGAGAGTGAGGTCGGCACAGGCACAACCTTCACCATTCACCTGCCGCGCGCTGCGCCGGAGACCCGCGTGCCGGAACAACCGGCGTCGCCAAGCGTTCGCCCTCGCGGATGTGAAACCATTCTCGTGGCCGAGGATGAGGGAGCCGTGGCATCGCTCATCGAGCGCATTCTTCAGAAGCAGGGATACACAGTGTTCATTGCTCGCAACGGAAAGGAGGCACTGTCGCTCGCCCAGCGGGTCCCCGGTCGCATTGACATGCCCTCACCGACGTCATCATGCCCGAAGTGAGCGGCCGCGAACTGGCCGAACTACTGCGGGTGGAGCGACCGGACATACGGGTGCTGTTCATCTCGGGCTACACCGGCCCGGCAATCAGCAGTGACGGCGATTTTATGGCCGACTCGGGTTTTCTTCAGAAGCCGTTCACCAGTTCCGAACTTGCCCAGGTCGTGCGTGCGCAGCTCGACACCAGAGACGGCTCACCAACTTAAAGTCCGCCATACCACTCGTACCCCCGATCACTCCAATACCCGCCGTTCCGCTCTGGCATAAACGTGATCGTGGTCAGGTACTTCGTATTCTTATAGCCAAGTTTCACTGGCGAATGCACGCGAGCTGGCGCGCCGTACGCCGGCGTTAACACCTTCCCATCCTTCGCATATACAATGAGAGTCTGCGGATGCATCGCGCTCTCCACGTCCCAGCTTTCGTGGTAGTCGTCGTCAAACGATCCAAAGTCCACATACCCGGCCTTCGGATCTGCATCCGCCAGCTTCGCCAGGTCGCGCATCGTCACACCTGAAAACTCGGCGACGGCGGTCCACCCCTCAACGCAGTAGTGATTCACCCGTTGCGTGTGGCGATCGAGTTTCATGAGATCATCCAGTGTCAGCGATAGCGGTTTGCGCACCATCCCGCCGACTTCGAGCCGCCACGCGGCCATGCCCGCCGCGTCCAGCATCGGCACCGACTCAGAAACGAAATAGCTTGGAAAATCATCGCCGGATGCCGTGGCGTTTGTCTTGGCGTGATCCATTGACGTATGCCGGAATATCCCGCGCTCCAGTACTTCATTCTTCCGCTCGGCGTACTTGAGCAAACGGTCCGCTTTGTCCGGGCCCTGTGAATCGCAGGCACCAAACAGCAACGCGGCGACCGACACCGTGCCGGTGCGCAGAAAATCGCGACGATGAACGTAAGAAGAACTCATAGAGGCTCCGTCGGGGGTGTCGGCGCGTCAATACTCGCAGCGACCATCGCGGGTGCGGACGCATCAACTGGAGCAACGACCACCGCGGCAACGTCGGCAACGTCGGCAACGTCGGCAACGTCGGCTACGTCGGCTACGTCGGCTACGTCGGCTACGTCGGCTACGTCGGCTACGTCGGCTACGTCGGCCACCGCCGTTAGCGGTGGCGTCGCACGCTTCGGCCACAGATTAATAAACGGCCGCGCGTTCCGCTCTTCCGGCGAAAACCGTTCGCTATATCCGCCGGTCGTCATCGAACGAATCGAATACGGATCCACGGCGAACACCATAAACACGTGCCCGACCGACAGCGCGACGAGCAATGACATCCCAAGAAAATGCTCATATCGCGCAAACTGATACCCGCCTAGCAGGTTGGTGAGCGGCGACAACGTGACCGGTTTCCAGATGGCGATTCCGCTGATCACGATCAGTGCGGCAACCCACGGCAACGCGAAATAGGTGGCCTTTTGCAGCGCATTGTGCTTACCCTGTCGCGGATGATCCCTGCGGACAAACATGTAGTACTTGACCATCTCAATTGTGTCGCGAACATCACCGTGACGCGGCACCAGGTCGCGCCATTCGCCGTGCAAGTACACGAAGCCGAGATAGATCAGTCCGTTGATCACCAGCACCCACATCATGGCGAAATGCCAGTGGCGCGCTCCGCCCAGCCAGCCGCCAAAGGTGAGCACAGCGGGAATCGCCTTTCCTTCAAATGGATAGCAGCAGAACGTGTTGCCCGGCCGCGCAAAGGCGGGGTGCGCATTGAATATGCGCAGGCCGCTCCCGACCATCACCGTCACCGCGACGGCGTTCACCCAGTGTGTTAGGCGGACAATCCAATGATGTCGTGGCATTTTTGATTTATCCATTGTCACTCCGATTGGTTCCCCGCCCCGCTAGAAGCTATCTTCCCCGCGGTATGACGCTACTCCCGTTGATCGGTCATCAGAGTCTCCGCGAGCGCCTCAGCGAGCAACTGTCGCGCGGCGCGCTGCCGGCCAGCCTGCTCTTTCAGGGGCCGCCCGGCGTAGGCAAGCAGCGCCTTGCACTGTGGCTCGCTCAGCGACTGCTCTGCTCGGGCACCGCCCCGCCCTGCGGCGAATGCCAACACTGCCGCTACGTACTCCAAGGGGCGCATCCCGACCTACAGTGGTTTTTCCCGCTGCCGCGCATCAAGGCATCGACTGATATCGCGCTCGAGGACGTGCGCAATGAATACGCCGAAGCAGTAAAAGAGCGGGTCGCCGCGCACGGTCTCTATCCCCGCGCCGACGGGTCACAGGGAATTTTTGTGTACGTCACGCGCGCGTTAGTGCAAGAAGCGGTGCGGTCGGCGGCGATGGCCAAGCATAAGGTGATTATTGTCGGCGACGCCGAGCGAATGGTTCCGCAGATTGGAAACCCAGAAGCGGCGAACGCATTTTTGAAATTGCTCGAAGAACCGCCGGCAAATACCACGATCATCCTCACCACCAGCGAGCCAGGCGCACTGCTCCCCACCATCCGGTCGCGGGTGGTATCGGTTCGGGTTGCACCGTTGTCCGATATCGACGTCCGAGCGTTTCTTGCCCAGCCCCAGGCCGCCGATGCCGCCGGGAATGGTTCGGTGGATGATTTGGTCCGTGCGGCAAATGGAGCTCCTGGTTCACTGATCGGCGGCGGCGATCGAGGGGCAGCGGTCGATCGGGCCCGCAAACTTCTTGATGCCGCAGGCGGTGGCCGCGACCGCGTGTTGCGTGCCGCATTCGTACAGGGAAGTTCGAAGGCGCGCGGCGCGTTCTCCGATGTGCTCGACGCCCTGACCGTCCTCCTGCACGACCGGGCACGCGAGGCGCTCAGCGTCGGCGACGGTGACCGGGCCGCGGCCAGCGTCAAAGCCGTGCGCATCGTCGAAGATGCCAAACGCTCGGCGGAAGGCAATGTGAATCCGCAGCTTGTCACGGCGCATCTATTGCGCGAACTCGAGGAGATAGGCGTATGACGCCGGCCAAGAAGCGCACCGCGGCGCCCAAGTCCGCGCGAGCGGCGCCCAAGTCCGCACGAGCGGCGTCCCCGAAACTTTCGCACGTGACAAGCAGCGGCCGCGCGTCCATGGTAAATGTCGGTACGAAAACGGTGACCGAACGCCTCGCCCGCACCGAAGGCCGCATCACGATGAGCGCCGCAGCGTTCAAAGCGATTCGCGGCAACGCGATTAAGAAAGGCGACGTGCTCGCCGTCGCCCGTATAGCGGGCATTCAGGCGGCAAAGCGCACCGCCGATTTAATCCCGCTCTGCCATCCGTTAGCGCTCACCGATATTCAGATCGAGCTTACACTCGACGCGAAACTCCCCGGCGTCCGCGCCGAGTGCACGGTAAGAACGGTAGGTCAAACCGGTGTCGAGATGGAAGCACTGACCGCGGTGAGCATCGCCCTGCTCACGATTTACGACATGGCGAAAGCGATCGATAAATCGATGACTATCTCGGGGATTTGCCTGCTGGAAAAACGGGGCGGAAAGAGCGGCGTTTTCACGGCCGGTCGAGGTCGCTGAGCCCTTCCTCGGATTTTCTGGAATTGAAAGAAAAACGGCTTTGCCACGAATTTTGCGGATTTGACAAGCGATTTTCACGGATAAAGCAACGGACAAGAGGGGAACATAATCGGGATCGTTTTTGCCGTTCCTTAAGAAAAAATCCGTTTCAATCCCTTGTTCAATCCGTGTAAATCCGTGGCCCAGCCGTTTTAATTTTTAAGAATCCGCGGTTCCACATAAGGGCTCGAGCCGAAACGCCTATTTGCGGGAGGTGCCTTTCTTCGGTGCAACTTTTTTCGTTCCATGCTTTTTCGCGACGTGCTTTTTCGTGACGTGTTTTTTCCCGACCTTCGCCCGCCGCGGATATTTCTCGATCGACGGGTTCGGTACCTCAAGTGCCGCCGACACCGTCGCCCTCGTTGGCACAAAAATTCGTTGCCCCGCGACAAGATTCCCGTTCTTCAGGCGTGAGACCTTCGGGTTATACCACGCCAACTGTGTCGTCGATATGCCGTGCTTGCGCGCGATTGACGACATCGACTCTCCCTTCTTCGATTCGACTCGCATACCACCGGCGCGCTCATCCGGCTCCAGAGCCGAGAATTTCTCGGCGAACTTGGCCGCTGTTCCTGCGGTCACCCGCACCCACATCGAATCGCCGGGCGGTGTCATCCCGCGCAGCAGACGCGTATTGAACTCCTTCATCGCGGCGAGCGAGTTGCCCGTCGCGTTGCCAACAGCGGCCAACGGAGCCGCACCCGGCACCCACACCGAGTCGTATACGAATGGCGCTAGCGAATCGACGTGCACATTGTACCGCGCCGGTTCTTTGCCGACCAGCGCCGCGGCGATCAGTTTGGGCACATAGTCGCGTGTCTCTTGCCGCAAATATTTAGTATCGGCGAGCGTGAAATAACGGTCGTCACCCAACACGCCGTTCAAGTCGCCGGCATATCGTGCCAATCCGCGTGAGACGCGTCCATCGCCAGCGTCGTAGGCCGCGGCGGCGAGATACACCGACCCGCCGAACTGGTTGCGCAGCCCCTTGAGCAGCCGGACGGCGCCCTCAGTGGATCGCACCGGATCGCGCCGATCGTCAACCCACCAATCCACACGCAACCCAACCCCTCGCGCCGTGCCTGCCATAAACTGCCACATCCCCACCGCCGCCGCCTTCGAGTAGGCGTGCGGGTTGTACCAACTCTCAATAAGCGCCAGATACGTCATGTCTTCCGGCAACCCGCCGTCGCGCAATCGCTGACTGATCAGTGCACCGTATCGCGTCTGTCGTTGCAGACTTCTCTCGAACTCCCCGCGCGCGCGCCCAGAAAAAATTTGCACAAAGTACGCTACGCGGGATCGCGTCTCATACGACTTCACATCGATATCCCACACTGCTCCACCTGCGGCGACCGCAACCATAGTGTCGGCTACCAATGGTTTGCCGGAACCGAACACTCGCGATGCTTCCTTGGCGATGTCCGTCGGCGATGGCAACAGCGGTACACTGTCGCTCCGAACGACCCTCGCTGTGGAGTCGCGGGACAGTGCATGCGCCAAAGCAATGGAGTCCGCCGGAGCGCTAATCGTTACCGCAGTCGGCAGAGCGGCCCTCGGCGTTGTTGCGGCGGCTGTCGCGGCCACTGGTGCGGCGGTTGGTGCCATAACCAGCCCCGCCGGTGCAGTCACCACCGGCACCGGCTTCGCATTGCGGCCCGGCCACATCGGCACGCACGACGCGACCAGTGCCGCCGCGATCGCCGCGCTCCCTGGCCGCACCATCCTCACCCAACTAAGCCGTAGTCGCACTTTGCCCTCCTCCCCTATATTCAAGCCATGCGCGCTCTCCTGCCAGCCCTTGCTTTGGCCTGTCTCTCGGCCTGCACCAAACCACCGGTGGATATTTCGCCAAGCCCAACCGGCGCGTCGGCCCGGTCGCTGTCCCTGCTCCGCAACCAGCTCACGGCGCGAATCGCTGCTGAAGCCGGCGCTGACGTTGCCGTATGGTATCAAGATCTCGCCGGGCCCGACACGCTCGACATCGCCGCCCGCACTTCATTTCACGCTGCCAGCACCATGAAAGTGCCGGTGATGATCGAGCTGTTCCGCCGCGTTGACGCACGCGCGCTCACCCTCGACCGTACGATCAGACTCGAAAACTCATTCGCTTCAATCGTCGATGGGTCGCCATTTAAATTGACGCCCACCGATGACTCCGACGCTCAGTTGTACACACGCGTCGGCCAAGACGTGCCATTGCGCCTGCTGAACGACCGGATGATCACCCGCTCCAGCAACCTCGCCGCGAATGCCCTCATCGAGTTTCTCGACGCCAAAAAAATCAACGCCACCGCGCACGCGCTCGGCGCCGACCACATGCGCGTGCTGCGCGGCGTCGAAGACACCAAGGCGTTTGAACGCGGTATGAACAACACGACCACGGCTCGCGACCTTGGCGCATTAATGGCAGCGATCGAGCGTGGCAACGCCGCGTCGCCTCGCAGTACCCAACTGATGAAAGAGGTCTTGCTTCGTCAGGAGTTCAATACCGAAATCCCGGCCGGACTGCCCGCTGGCACGCCCGTGGCGCACAAAACGGGTTCGATCACCGCCACGTTGCACGACGCCGCCGTGGTGTATCCGAAATCACACCCACCATATGTGCTGGTGATTCTGACGCGCAACATCGCCCGGGAACAAGTCGCTCAGGTACTGATGGCAGATTTGAGCCGGATGGTCTACGCGTTCGCCGTGCGTGATAGCCGCCCGACGGCCAAGGCCTCGCGGTAATCGAGCACGAGCCGGTCGAAGATCGAATCCCAGGTGCGGGTCATCGCCACAGCGAGTCCGGCCTTGGCAATCCGCTGACGCAGCGCAGTATCGGTAAGAAGTCTTGCGACACACGCCGCCAGCGCCGCCGGATCGTGGGCCGGAAACTGCAGTGCCGTTTCGGTGGTGGCGAGTTCCGTCGTCGCGCCCCAATCGGGAGCGACGAGCGCAAGACCGCTGGCCATCGCCTCCAGCACCACATTGCCGAATGTCTCCGTGATGGACGGAAAAACAAAAACATCCGCCGACGCATAAAACTCGGAGAGCGCCCGTCCCGAAAGTTTTCCCATGAATACCGTACCGGCTGGCGCCGTGGCGCGACAACGTACTTCAGCGGGCCCGTCGCCGGCCAGGGCAAACACGATTTTTCCAGGGTGCTTCTCCATCGCGATGCGCATACCAGCAAGCGCCACGTCGATCCCTTTCTCGGGCGCTAACCGGCCGACATACGCCACGAGCAGCGTGTCGTCTGTTGCGCCGAGCTGTGCGCGCAACGACCGTGACCGGAATGTCGGGCTGAACTTTCCCTGATCCACACCGCGCGACCAGACTCGCGTGTCGCGGAATCCGTGTCGCTCCAGCTCCGCCCGCACAATCTCGGACGGTGCGAACGTGCGCAACCCGGCGTTGTGGAACCATCGCAGAAATGGCCAGCCGACCGCGTCAAGAAAACTCAGCTTGTAGTGCCGCAGGTACGCCGTGAAATGCGTGTGATAACTCGTGACGAACGGCACCCGCTTTTCCCGCGCCGCAATGAGCCCACCCAAACCAACGCCGAACTCCGTCGCCGAATGAATCAGCGTTGGCTTCCATCGTTCCACCACATCGAGCGCGCGATTGCGGTGCGGCGCGGCCATCTGTAGCTGTGGGTAGGCCCAGAACGGCACACTGGGCCATCGTTCAACGCGTCCATCCGGCGTGGCCTCAGGGTCGGCGACGGTGATGACTCGCGCCTCGCCGCCGCGCGCTTCGATCGCACCCACCAATCGCTCGAGCGTTCGCGACACGCCGTTCACCTGCGGCGGATAGGTGTCGGTGAAAATCGCCAGCCGTATTCCTTCCGCGCCCTGCACTACCAGAGGGCGCGTACCGCGATGCCGGTGGTAATCGCAATCAGCTGGCCCACCAGCACATCACCAGGATAATGCGCTCCAAGCCGCACGCGTGAAAAGCCGACCAGCGCCGCCAGCGCGAGCATGGGAATGCCCAGCGAATGGAAGTTGGCCGCGTGAATGAATGCGACACTCATGACTGAAGCGGCGTGACCGCTCGGGAATGAGAAACGGTCCGGCAACTCGACATGTGATTTGAGCAGTATTCGCTCAGCCGGACGCACGCGGATCACATTGCGCTTGATCACTTGTACGATCAGGTGAGATATCGCCAGCGCCCACGCCGCCTGCACGGCGACAATTTTTGCATGTCCTTCCGCCAGAACCAGCGGCACCAACGCAAAGGCGATGCTCGCGCCCAATCCGCCAACGTGCGTCAGCATGGTCCAGAAAATCAACGTCGTCCTGGACGCGGATTCCCGGATCACCCAGCGCATGTACAGCGCTCTATCCCGGTCGTCGAGACGGTGGATGAAGGTACTGCGAAACATGCGTTTTAACTTAGCGTTAGTTGGGGGCAAATGGGGCCGCCGCTTGCGAATTGGCTCAAAAAGACCGACCGTTGGCCGGACAGCATTCGCCCACCCCGTTCAAGGACGATATGACCGAGCCCAGCGCTTCCCCCGCGCCAGCCACGCCAGACAAAGCCGGACTGTTCGAAGATTTTATCGATATTTTTGGGTCGCCGGCGAAGGTATTCGCCCGCCGTGCGCAAGCGAATCCGATGATTTCTTTTCTGATCGTGAGCATTGTTCTGATCGCACTATTCTTCGCGAGCAAAAACGCGATGGCTCCAATTTTTGATGCGCAGTACCAGAAGGGTATCGCGGCGGCCATGAAGTCCAATCCCAGTCTGACGGCCGATCAGATGGCCAAAGGCCGCGGCTTCGCCGATATCGCCATCATTGTAACGGTTTCGATTGTTATCCCCATTTCCCTATTACTCATCGCCCTCGTCGGGTTCGTATGCGCACGAGTATTCGGCGGAACCATTACATATGCCACCGCACTGATGGTCGCGTCGTATGCCTATGTGCCACGCATTGTCGGTTCGATTGGCGTGATGATCCAAACGCTCGTTTTGGACACCACTAAGCTCACGTCAATGCATCAGCTCGAGCTTGGGCCCGGACGGTTCTTCGATCCAGTCACCACATCCCCGCTCCTGCTGGGTCTGCTCAGCCGATTCGACATCATCACCTTATGGGTCACCGTCCTACTGGCGATTGGCTTGGTGACGGTCGGCAAAGTTCCGAGAGCCAAAGTTGCCATAGTCGCCATCGCGTTCTGGCTGATCGGCGCTATCCCGGTATTGTTTGGCGCGTGGAGAGAAGCGTCCGCCGCGGGCTAACCGCTATAACAGTTTCGGTAAGTCCATCGTATATGCCTCGTCCCGGCCGGCGCGCTCGTGCGTGAGCGCGCCGCCGTGCGACGTGGCGATCCAACGGACAATCGCCAGACCAAGGCCCTGCCCCTCTCCGGTATACGGCGCATCAGCCCCGGACCGCGCGGCGTTGCGAACAACGATCTGCGCACGCTCGCCAACTATCCGAACCGACGTTACCACCGGCGCCGATTCGTCACCGTGACGACACGCATTCTCCAGTAGCTCCAACATTGCTTCGCGCAACAAGTGTGAATTGCCGCGCACCGTCACATGGGCAATATCGCCAAGAACGAGCGTCCTTCCGAGAGAGTCGGCGCGTCGGCGCATGAGGTCCGTGGTTTCGAAGACGAGCCCGTCAAGTTCCACATTCTCATCGAGGTGCACCGGCTCGCCCGCCTGCGACTCGGCGAGCAAAAACAGCTCGTCCACACGTCGTTGCATTTGTTCCGCCGCAACGCGGACTCGGCCGAGCGCTCCAGCGAGTTCTTCCGGAGTGCGAGGTGCGGCCAGCGCGTGCGCCGCCTCGCCCAGCACCAGTGTCAGTGGCGTCCGAATCTGGTGAGCTGCTTCGCGGACAAATCCCCGATTGCGCCGTTCGGCCGCATCGAGCCGATCGAGCAGCAAATTAAATTCCGCCGCAACCACGCCAGTCTCATCGCGGGGCTCGGCGACGGGCAATCGCTGCGTGAGGTCTCCGGGTGTGATGTCCGCGATCGACGCACCGAGGGCGCGCATCGGACGCAACGCCCGATGCGACAGGGCATAACCGGCCGCGAGACTCACAAGCAGGATCAACGGCGCGGCAAGCCCGAGCGCCCCTCCCAGCACCTTCGTATCAGCCTCGATTCCTTCAATGGAGCCGAATGCGATAACGTGAAACCGCCACGTCCGCCCACTCGGACTTTTAACTACTGTGTGTTCGGCGAACGCCCGCAAATCATCGTGATGATCGGTGATATCGAACCACGATGATGACGCCGAATGTGGCCAGGCCGACAGCACGCGCGGCAACTCGCCCTGATCCGCTCGCGCCGCGACGACGGCACCGGAATCGTTCGCAATAATGAATTGATCGTCGTTCTGTGGCCACGCATTTAAAACAGCGTGAGCGGCGATGCCCAGTGACGAATCCGGCGCCGCACCAAGTTCGCGGGCCAAGCCGTTCTGGACGCCGACGAGTGTCTGAGCCAATCGGGTATCGAGCCGGCGGTTCGATTCATGCCAGAGGTAACCGAGCGCCGCTGCAGTGAGAATGCCCAGTGCAATCAGAAACGCGATGGCAAAGCCGGCCGCGAGACGAAGACGGAGCCGATTAAAGGACATCGGCCGGCACCGCGCGGTCGGTCAATGCATAGCCCACACCGCGAATCGTGTGGAGCAGTGGCACGGCACCGACAATATCAATTTTTCGACGCACGCGCCCCACGAGTACATCCACCGCATTTGCCACGGGCTCGAAGTTGTCGTCCCAGACGTGCTCGAGAATATCCGACCGGCTCAGCGCCCGCCGCGGATTGCGCAATAAATACTCCAACAGCGCGAATTCGCGTGCCGTCAGTTCAATTTCTTCCTTTCCACGCATTGCCCGTCGCGTCCCCGGATCGAGCGTGAGATCGACGAGCCGCAGTACCGGTTCTAGTGACTGCACCGGTCGGCGCGCCAATGCCCGTAGTCGCGCCAGCAACTCTTCGACAGCAAACGGTTTGGCGAGATAATCATCGGCACCGGCATCAAGGCCCTTCACGCGATCGTTCACCGCGTTGCGCGCCGTGAGGAGCAAGATCGGTGTGCGATCGTTGCGGGCGCGCAACCGTTTGCACAGTTCGAACCCACCGATGCCAGGTAGCCCGACATCCACTACCGCTAAATCATATTCGTTGCGGGCCATCGCTTCGAGCGCGCGCTTGCCGTCCGGCGCCGCATCCGCCGCCCATGCCGCCTCGTGCAACACCCGCAATAAAAACTCGCGGACGTCCGGCTCGTCTTCGACAACCAATACTCGCATACCTGAATCAACCGCCCCGATTGGCGCTCAGCAACCTATAAAATACGCCACCCGCTGCCGGCCCCGTACGTTCTAGCGACCCGCTGCCCGCTGCCCGCTGCCCGCTGCCCGCTGCACGCTGCCGTTATACGCCACCCGCCCCGTACGCTTCAACAACCTCTCGATCCTACCAAGAATCAAGATTGCGCGTTTGACAGTCGATACCCTCGACCCCTGATCGCCACCAGTAGTACCGGCACCACGAACAACGTCACCGGCGTCGACAACGCCAACCCGCCGATCACCGCCAGCGCGAGCGGTTTCTGCAACTCACTCCCCGCGCCAATGCCCAGCGCCAACGGAAGCAATCCAAACAGCGTGCACAACGTCGTCATCAGAATCGGCCGCAACCGCACGCGCGCCGCCTCGCAGATGCCCGTCTCCAGATCCACACCATCTGATTCCATGCGATGCTTCGTGAAATCCAAAAGAATAATCCCGTTTTTCACAATAAGACCAACCAATAGAATCAACCCCATAAAGCTCGAAACATTCAACGCCGTGCCGGTGATCAACAACAGCGCCAGCGCACCCACAAACGAGAGTGGTGCGGCGAGCAGTACCACCAAGGGCTCCACAAACGACCGGAACTGTACCACCATCACGGCCATCACACTGAGCGCTGCCAGAGCCAGCACCACCAGCAAAGCGCGAAATGCTGCCTGCTGGCTCGCGTATCGTCCGCCGAGCTCCACGCGGATTCCCGGCGGCGCCGGATTGGCGTCAAGCAACGCCTTCACATCCGCCATGACCACGCTCAATGCCCGCTCGCCCACACCGGATGTGATCGTGATCATCTGCTGCTGATTTTCACGGAGGTATGCGCTTCGCACGTCGGCGGTTGTGAAATCCGCCAGTGATGCCAAGGGTGCCGCCTGATGCGTCGCCGGCGCGAACACCGGCAACGCGCCGAGCCGTCGGGCAGTGAACCGCACCGAGTCGGGGGCACGCACCCGCACGCCAATCGAACGGTCGTCGAGCCGCACGTCACCGGCCCGCACACCCAGTAGCGCACCGCTGACCGCTGAGCTCACCTGCTGAGCCGACAGTCCCAATCGCCCGGCTTCGTCGCCCCGGATCTTCATCGACATTTCGGCGTTCGGTTCCGCGATGCCGCCAAAGAAATCATCGAGTCCTTCGATCTTCTGGACCTTGGGTGACAAGACACTGGCATACGTCTCGAGCGCCTTCAAGTCGGAGCCGAACAATTTGATTTCCATCGGCCGGCTCGATCCGCTCAGGTCGTCCAGCACATCCGAAAGAATCTGGATGAACTCCACGCGAAAGCGCGGTACTGCCGACGCCACTTTGCCACGCACTTCATCGATCACCTTGGTAATGTCGCGGTGGCGCTGACTGGTCGGCAACAGGCGCACCGCGATGTCGCCACGATTCTGCTCGGTGGCAAACAATCCGAGTTCCGCGCCCGTCCGTCTCGAGATGCCCGTGATCTCCGGCGTCTCGACCAGAATCTTCTCGACGGTGTGCAGTTGGCGATCCGTCTCGGCGAGCGCCGTGCCGCCCGGACTCCAATAGTCGAGAATGAACGCGCCCTCATCCATTTCCGGCAGAAAACCGGTGCCCACCAATGCGTACGCTCCAATGCCGGCCGCCACCAGCACCACGGCCGCTACAACCATCCATCGCCCGTGATGCAGCACGCTCGTGAGTGCACGGACATATGAGTTCGACAGAGAGTCGAGCGCTGTACCAATTCGGACAAACAAGCCGGACGTCGGGCGACTGTCATGCTCGGCGTCCTTCGCGGTCAAAAACTGTTCACTGAATAGTGGAATTATCGTGACGGCAAGCACGAGCGACACCAGCACGCTGATTGTGAGCGTGAGCGAGAGCGCCGCAAAGAACTGCCCCGCCACTCCTTCAAGCATTCCGAGCGGCAGGAACACCACCACGGTCGTGAGCGTCGACGTGGTTACCGGCCAGATCAGTTCTTGCAGTGCGTCGCGAATGGCTGCCGTGCGATCGCCGGTGAGGCGCAGGTGACGCACAATATTCTCAGTGATCACCACCGCATCGTCGATCACCAACCCAATCGCAATCGCCATCGCACCGAGCGTCATCAGGTTGAACGTTTGCCCAAACAACCGCATCATGAACACGGTGATCGCAAGCGTCAGCGGGATTGCCGTGGCGCTGATCGCCGTGATGCGGGCGTGCCGCAAAAAGAGCAACAAAATAATTACAGCAAGTAGCGCACCAATGAGCATCGAGTCGCGCACGGACGATACGGCATCGCGCACCAGCGCCGCCTGATCGTACACGGGCTTGAGATGCACGCCGGGCGGCAGCGCCTTCGCCATATCCCTGACCGCACCCGCCACGCTGTCGGCAATGGCGACGGTGTTCCCGCCGATTTGCCGCGTGATATTCAGCAGCGCCGCCGGGCGACCATCACCGGCGACAATCCGAACATGGTCTTCCGTTCCGGGCAGTACTGTCGCGATGTCGCGAACCCGGAGGGCCCCTTTCACAACGACGTTGCCAATATCCTCTGCCGAGTGTGCTTCTTGTGCCGACACGACGAGATACTGTTTGTAGTCCTGCGCCACGCGACCCACGGCGTCCACGGCGATCCCCTGCCGAATCGCCGCTGCCAGATCTTCATACGTGAGACCGGCCGCGGCGAGCCGCGACGGCTCGGCGATCACTTCGATCTCGCGGACATCAGTGCCCTGGACCTCCACCCGCCCCACACCGGGCACGCGCGATAACACCGGCTTGATCTGATAACGTGCGATATCGAACAGCGTTGCCGGATCGCCACCTTCAAGGTTGTACGACAGCACCGGAAACAGCGCCGGCGTGAGCCGCTCAATTTGGATGTCGATGCCAGGCGGAAGGTCGCCACGGATCTCTTCGACGCGCGTTCGCACCAACTGCAGCACGTACGGCATGTCGGTGCCTTCGGCGAAACTCACCGAGACCTCGCTGCCGCCGCGGATCGAGCGCGATTTCACGCGCTCCACGCCCGGGACGATACTCACCGCCTCTTCCAACGGCCTCGTGATGGCGAAGATCACCTGCCGTGCACCGAGTGACGATCCTTCCGCGACAATCGTGATGCGCGGGAACGTCAGCTCCGGATAGATCGCCGACGGCAGCTGCAGCGCCGCCCAGACGCCCGCGGCGCTGAGCAGCGCAACGGCGAGGTATATGAAGCGGCGCTGCGACGCGAGCACGTCGAACAGCGACCAGGCCTGCGCACTGTCGCTCACGGCTTTCCGCCCGTCACGACTTTCGTGCTGTCATCCACCCCGTACGCGCCCTTGGTCACGATGCGCTCCCCCGCCTTGAGCCCATCGGCGATCCATACGCCCTTGTCCGACCGCGCGCCCACCTTCACCTCGCGCGCATGCGCGATGCTCCCGTCGTCGACGACGAACAGCTTGAATCCCTCACCGGTCGGCACGAGCGCGTCGTTCGGCACCATCACGGCGTTCG
>JANYKA010000068.1 GCA_025358315.1 Gemmatimonadota bacterium
TACGACCTTCCCGATAAACGTTGTGTCGGGGAAAGCGTCCAGCTGAATCACCGTGGAGTCGCCAAGCGCGATCCGCGAGACGTCGGTTTCATCAACCTTCACCTTAGTTTCGAGCACACTCATATCAGAGATCGTGAGCAAGGTGGCCGCATCTTTATTCAGCGTGCCCTGGATGGCCGTTTCACCATTCTGCACGACGAGCCGCGTCACGCGACCGCTCATGGGTGCAAGAATGGTGGTCTTGCGGAGTTGCACATGGGCGTCCTTGAGGCCGGCCTCGCTCTGCTGGACATTGTATTTTGCCGCATCGTACATCGCCGTGTTTACTTCGACCGCCGTCTTGACGTTTTCGAGTTCCTGCACTGAAACGAGATTGGGGTTGCTGCGCCGGATCTCTGCCTGACGCGCATACGTTGCCTTGGCCTGGGTCAGATTTGCTTGGGCCTGGGCGAGCGATGCCTTGCTATTGGCGAGGCTGGCTTCGGAACGCTGCACCGCGGCGTCATAGGATTGCGGGTCGATCTGGAGCAGAAACTGACCGGCCTTCACCCAGTCGCCTTCCTTCACGGACAGCCGCACGATTTTTCCGGTGATATCCGCAGAAAGATCGACTTTCGTGTGCGGCCGGACTTGGCCGCTTGCCGTGACCGACGCCACGAGGTCGCGTTTCTGGACTTCTTCCATGCGCACATCGGTCGCTTTGTTGTTGCGTTTAGCGGCCGTCATCGCGACGACGGCGATCACGCCGATCAATACGACGCCGGCGATTCCGTACTTCATGCCCTTGCTCATGACTATCCCCTTAGCGAAGGGCGCGGCCGACAGCGCTTTCCAGCGCCGCGTACGCCCGGTGGAATTCGAAATTGGCGTCGATCAATCCTTCGTCCGCAGTTTGGAAATCACTGCGGGATTGCTGCAAGTCAACCAAACTGTTGAGCCCAACCCGGAATCGCTCTTGCGCCAGTAATAGTGCCTCGCGCGCCACCTGGGTGACGGCTTCCTGCAGGCGCACGGTGCGATAGTCCGAGACCAGCGTGGTGTACGCCGCTGTGACGTCGGTTGCCAGTTTCAGTTCCTCGGCGCGCACATTGTAGCGGGCATCGGAACGGCTCGCTGCGGCTTGCTGCAGACCATTCTCCCGGCCGAAGCCATCGAACAACGGCATCGACAGGGTCAGCGAAAGATTGTATGGGCTCGATGTGAACCTGAAGGGGAATACGTTGTTGTTCGACCGAATCGTCGCGGCCTGCGCCGGTGTAAAGACGATCTGATTGCACTGGGTCGCAATGCTCGGCAAGCCGGCGCCGCGACGGAGCGAGTCCTGCGTGAAGCAACTTGCCTGGGCGCCAAGTGCGCCGCCCTGCGCCTGGGTAACGAGATAATTTGCGTCCTTATACTGTTGCGAGCTACCGCCAAACGAAGCGTTGAAGCTCAGGCTCGGTGCGTAATCGCCTTGCGATGCGCGGTACGCCGCGCCGGCGGCTGTTTCCTGCGATCTCAACGCGAGCAACGCCGGGTTGCCGGACTTGGCCATCGTCAGGAGCTGATTGATATCCATGACTGGTTCGCTGATCTGAAAGGTCGAGGTCAGCGCAACGTTGTCCGGCTTGCTGACTCCCATCTGCTGAAACAAATGCAGCGTTTCGACCACGGCCGTGTTGTGCGCCTTGAGCGATGAAATGCGCACCTGACCGACGGCGACTTCGGCGCGCTTGACGTCGAGCGGCGTACCGGAACCGGCGCTTGTTTTGGCGTTGGCGAGGTCGAGTTGCAGTTGGTTTGAAGCAATCAGTGAATCCTGCAAAGCCGCGCGGGCATTCAGCTGCAACACGAGAATGTATTGCTGCGTGATGATCGTGCGCAGATTTTGACCGGCGTCCTTCAGGCTATTTTCGGCGGCGTCGAGCTGCGCTTTGGCCTGCCGGATATTTGCCAGCTCGCGAGCCGTCAACCGGGCCGAGAAATTAAGTCCCCAAGAGGATGACAGAATGTCGGACGCGGCACCAAACGCCACGCCACCGATGAATTCCTGCTTGCCCTGACGATAGCCCGTCGACAGCGACGTATTCGCCGACGGCAATAGCTGGCCATAGGCGAACCGCAACTGTGACTCGGCGCGGCGTTTGCCGTTCGTCGACTGGAGGTACGTCGGGTTATTCTGTCGGGCGAGATTCAGGGCGTCTTCGAGCGAGAGCGCACCGGCGGCGCTTTGGGCGCCGGCCGGCATGGAAAACCCAACAGTCGAGACGAGGAAAAGAGCACACCACAGCTTACGCATTGGAATGGGGTCCTGGGTGGGTTACGAATTGCACTACGACCACTGCACGGATTGGTTTCATTCGGCAGCTCAGAGGTCGCGGATAGCGACCAATTTCAAGGCCGGGAACTCCACTTTGATGAGGTGCCCTGCGGCGTCGGTCCACACATCCCGAATCACCCCGGTGCCGTCGGTTGTCAGGCGCAGATGGCGCGTATCCAGCTCACGCGTTTCAAGCGCCAAGCGCTCTGTACCGACGAGTGCGACCCGCACTATCTCGATCACATACCGACTTGGCACCAGCACTGGTACGACGGCACCGGGGCCGCGCCGCGCGATGAACCACAGCTGATGCGCCACGTCATCCTCTGCAGTGACGGTGCCGGGTGGAAGACGAAACTCGCGTGCCGACTCGCCCCGCTCGTTTTGGGCGCGGGACGCAAAGTGCGAGCGAGTGGTTTGACCGCTATAGGACTCCACGACATGGCCGTCCACGCGCACTTCGCTCTGGTACCGCAGGGGAAATCCGGAACTGTCGGCATTGAGTCCGGGCGCGACGCGACGGCCCCCGGTCACACTGTTGCCTTGCGCGACAAGGACTACGCCTCCCGTCGCCGGAGCACTGCGAATCGAGAAGTCTTCGCGACCCACGCGTTCACCGCCGCGGACCAAGGAGAAACTCCCTTCGTCGAGCGAAATGATCTGGGCCGGTAACGGGGAGAGCGCGGCGGCGGCCAGGAGGAGGGCAAAAGCGCGTAGAAGCATCGACGAAAGATATGTTATTGATTGACGGAATTCAGAGCGTGCAGCGTGCAGCGTGCAACAACTCCGTTGTCGCTGATTTCCCTCCGTGGGGGTATACTCCGGCGTGAAGCAACGTCCCGGCCTCTGGTGGGGAGTAGCAGCGGCAGCAACGGTACTCGGTGCGGCCACTTGGCTGCGCGTGCCGTCGGCGTGGGTGCTCGCCGGTTGTGCAACCGCTGTGCTATGGACGACCGTTCAGAGCTGGCGCGGGGCGCGCCGTTGGTACCAAGTGGGTTTTGTCGTGGCGACGACCGGATTCGTGGTGCTGGCCGCCCAGGCACAGCGTTTTCAGGCCAGCATACGCGACAATGCCGACGCGGCACGTGCCGATGTGGAACGTCGCGGTACGGCGACGATGGCGTCGGCCATTGAGGCCGAGGCCGTCGCACTGCAACAGTTGGCCGAGTCGGCACTGAGCGTGCCTGCCGACACAGTGCAGGCGTTCGCGCACCTGAGCACCCTACGTGGGCATGCCGACCAGCGCGCTGTGGTGATCGTGCGGTCGGGTCTTCCGTTTGCATGGTCGGGCCGATTTATGGCACCGATCGATTCGTTGGCCGGAACAGTTGGGGCGGTGGGCACACCTTTTTATCTGGCGATATATGCGATCGCGGGGCGGGGAACCGACCGGGCGATCGCACAGTCATTGGTGCACGTCGACCGCCCGGCGGATGCGCTGGCGTCGGCGCTGGACGCGCCATATGCCACCGCCGCCGGTCTCGAAGGTTTTATATACGCCGGCCCCAATGTCGTCTCTGCCGATTCATTCGCTGTCGCGCGCGCCGCCGGCGTTCCGGTCTTGGCCGTGCGTGCCGTCGCGCCGCCCTCATCGGTGCTGGCCGCACGGGCCCTGGAGCGCGGGCGTACGCGCACCGGAATTCTGTTCGCGATTGCGTTGGTTATTTTTCTCGCGGGAACCTGGCGGAACGTCCGGTCGGTGTTGCCACGGTTGGCGGTGCTGACGGTGGCGCTGGCCAGCGTCGCGATCATCCAGCTGTCGAGTTTCTCAAATGCGTCGCGGCTCTTCGACCCGGCATTTTTCCATGTGCAGCACGGCGGTCCGTTCGCGTCGTGCATTGGCGCGCTGGCGCTGACAAGTACGTTCGTTTTGCTTGGATTGCTTGGCGTGTTGCGGGCGCGCCTCACGATTCAGTCCCGTGGTCAGGCCCTGCTGGTGCTGACGGCGATCGTCGCGATGGGGCCGTTTTTGCTCCGCGATTTGGCGCGCGGAATTCAGTTCCCAACGAAAGGCGTGACGACCGGACTGTGGTTGGCGTGGGAAGGGACGATTTTTCTTGCGGCCGTGTCGGTCCTCATCGCCGGCGTGGCCGCGGGACGTGCCGCACTGGGACCGCGCCGCGGCCTGCCGTTCTGGATTGCCGTGCTGATTGCGTTGATCGCATCGCTGCTGGCTCCCGTGCTGATCAACGCGCCCGGTGGATTCCCGGTGTTTTATCCGGTGCTGTGGGCCGCGGCGATCGCGGCGATCGCACTCGGCCGACGCGATCGGGCAATTGTCGTGACAGCACTCGTGGCCGCGTGCGGCGCCGTGACATTAGTCTGGGGCCAAACGGTACGCGCGCGCGTTTTGCTCGCCGAACGCGACGTGTCCGGACTCTCCGTGGCTGACGCGGACGCCGCTGGTCTGCTGCAGCGATTTACGGCGCAACTCGATAGCAACCATGCGCCACGAAGTCGCGTCGAGTTGCTGGCGCGGTATGCGCAGTCGGATCTGGCCAACAGCGACTTTCCGGTGGCCATCGTCAGCTGGAATCCGTCCGTCCATCCGATCGCCGAGTTGAGTATTGCGATGGGTCAGGCCCGGACACCGGGCCTCCAGTATTTCGCGCGCGAGGCGGTTGGCGCACCGCGTCCGATTCTTCGATCGGTGCCGGCGGTGCCGGGGATTCATCTTGTGCTGTCGGTGCCGCATGCCGACCGGTCGGTGACGACGGTCGTAGTCGCACCACGCACCCGACTATTGCCCCGCGATGCATTTGGTGCACTGGCCGGCCTGGCGGGTCAGCCGTCCGCCGATCCGCCGTATTCACTGCGCATCAATGATGCCGGACCGGGATCCATCATTTCGTCGTCGGCGCTCTGGGTTCGCCGAGCGGACGAATTGCACGGAGACTGGTACCTGCCGTCGGTCGAGGGGAAAGTGGTGCGCGTGCACGCCACGGTCGAGTTGCGCGCGTACGAGGCGTTGGTGACACGTGGATCGTTAGTCGTGTTGTTTGACCTTGGCGCCATCGCGTTGCTCTGGCTGTTGCTGGTATTGGCCGATGGTGCCTTTGGACGCTGGATGCGGATTCGCCGCCGCGGCTGGCTGCGCAGCTATCGGGCCCAGCTCACGCTCGCGCTCTTCGCGTTCTTTGTCATTCCAGCTGGCGCGTTTGCCGTCTGGAGCTACCGGCGACTGCAGAATGACGATGCGCAATCGCGTGACTTGCTGATCCGTGAGACGTTGCGCGGAGTGGTGGTGGCGAACGACAGTGCCTCGCTGGCGCAGCGTGCCGAACGATTTGACACTCCCCTCTTTGTGTATTTGAACGGATTGCTCGTGCGGACGAGCGATCCGATTCTCGATGTGATGGTTCCCACCGGGCGACTCCTGCCCGCGGCGGCGGCGGTGGTCATTGGCGATGGCGACGATGTGACGACGAGCGAAGAAGAACTCGTCGGTACACAACCGATGCGGTTTGGGTATCGCAATACGCGGATCGATTCATCCGGCGTGCAGTTCGTTCTCGCCGCGCCCGCCCGGCCCAATGACCTCGTGCTCGATCAACGCCGCCGTGACCTCGGCATCTTCGTGTTGTTTGCCGTTGCGGTTGGCGGATTGGCCGCGCTCTGGCTGTCCGGCCTCGCGGCGCGGCAGTTCTCGCGCCCCATCGGCGCGTTGCAGCGCGGCGCGTTGGCACTCGCCGCCGGCGAACGTGAGCCACGCCTGGACAGCGATCCACCTGCAGAATTTCAGCCGGTGTTTCGGGCGTTCCGCCAGATGGCGCGCGATCTTGCTGCCGGACGCGAACATGAAGCGCGGGCCCAGCGTGTGCTCGCGTGGGGGGAAATGGCCCGACAGGTGGCGCATGAAATTAAAAATCCGTTGACGCCCATGCGGCTCGGCATGCAGCATCTGCGGCGCGCCCGAAACGATCCACGGGTGAATTTCGACGTGGTCCTGAATGAGAATATCGAGCGGGTGCTGAACGAGATCGATCGGCTTGATGAAATTGCCCGCGCGTTTAGCCGGTATGGCACGGCGCCGGACGATCGCCCGGTGCCGGAGCCGGTGGATGTGTCACGCATCGCGCTTGATGTCACTGGACTTGAGCAACTTGGCGCCGGTGAGGTCAGTTGGATTGCCGAAGGTGCGACGGCACCACGCTGGGCGATGGCGCGGGACGGCGAGTTGCGGGAGGTATTGCTCAACGTGCTGGAAAATGCGCGGTTGGCCAACGCGCGTAATGTCACAGTCCGGATCACTAACGTGGACGCTATGGTCGAAGTCGCGGTCCGTGACGACGGCACGGGAATCTCCACGGACGTGCTCCCGCGCATCTTTGAGCCACACTTTTCGACCCGCACCAGTGGCAGCGGTCTCGGGCTCGCCATCAGTCGTCGTCTAATAGAAGGGTGGGGCGGGACAATCGCGGTCGAGACGGTAATCGGCGAAGGGACGACGATGCGGATTAGACTGGTTCCAGCGCCTGCGCGCGGACAACTTTAAAGTTGCAATGAGCAGCGCTGATCCGACGCCGGGGAAACGCAACACCGGCATACCCGACCATTTACTCGACTGGCAGCTCCCTCCGGGCTGGACGTGGGGCGACACCGGCTATTACGCCAACTACCGGCACGCTCAGGAAATTGTCGACTCGCTCGGGCGGTCGCTCGCGCTCGTCACCGCGCCAAACGTCGATCATGCGCCGTGGCTCTTTCACGAAGCGCGCGAACTTGCGCACAATAATCATCCGGCGATTCCCACCACGTACCATTTCTGGACGCAGCATGCCGCCAGCCGGCGCGGTCCCGGATATTTGCGGCGGTGGGTCACCGGCGAAACGGTTGGCGCGCGGATCCGTCGTCTCGGCACCGAAACAGTGCCATACATGTTGCGTGTGCTTCGCGCTGTCGGTTCGGCCGTGGCGTACTTGCACGATGCCGGCCACACCCACGGGGCGATTTCGCCGGACACGATATATGTGACGCCGACCGGCCGCGTGTGGTTGCTCGGCTGGCAATGGGCGCTCCCGCGCTCCGAAATTCCGGCCGGACTGCGCCCCGATCCGCTGTATACGCCGGCGCCGAGTGAGTGGGAGGCCGGCATGTGGGAGCCGTCAGCGCTGAGCGATCAATGGCAACTGGCGGCAAGTTGCTTTGCAATTCTTACCGGTGAGTTGCCGCCCCGCACCGAGATTCCACCGGTGCGATGGGCCCGACCAGATTGCCCGGCCAATGTTGCTGAATTGCTCGACCGTGCGATGGCGGTGAATCCGGACAACCGCTTTCACTCGGTGGCATCGGTGTTGCGCGCTGTTGAAAAAATGACCGGGTCCGGCACGCCCGGGTTGGGCGGCGTCGAGATTGCATCGGGCGAACACAAGGCGGTGAGTGAAGAAGAACGACTTCGTTGGGCGACGGGCGATGACTACGAAGTGCTCTCGGCGCTCGGGTCCGGTACGTTCGGGTCCGTGTGGCGCGTGCGCGATCTCACGTTGCAGCGCGAAGTGGCCATGAAAATGCTTCACCCTCAAGTGGCGCGAAGCGACGCAGCCGTCGCCCGTTTTCAACGCGAGGCACAGATGGCGGCCCGGCTTCAACACCCGGCGATTGTCCCGATCTACGATTGGGATTCGAAAGGCGACATGCACTGGTACATCATGGAACTTGAAGAAGAGGGTTCCGTGGCCGATCTGGTGCGACGCAACGGACCGGTACCACTGAGTGATCTTGCACCGCAGATGGACAGCGTGCTCGATGGATTGAAAGTGGCCCACGAAGCGGGGATCATCCACCGCGATCTTAAGCCGGAGAACTTGCTCATTGACCGCTATCGGCGATGGCGGATTGCCGACTTCGGCATTGCCAATGCGATGGGTGAGGAGTGGGCAGGGAGTAGCGGGACGCCGGCATTCGCACCGCCGGAACAGTTGTTGGGAGAACCGCAGGGTGTCGCTGCAGATCTTTTTGCGGCCGCGGCATTGGTCTATTTCTCGCTCACGGGAGCCGCGCCATTTACCGGCACGGACAGTCGGGCGATTCTCGCTGCTCAGTTGGCCGGCAAGGTGGATTTTTCCAGTTTTCATCCCGCAGTCGCGGATTTTTTGCGGCGCGGCCTTGCGGCGGATCCCGATGCACGGTTCGCCGACGCTGCCGAAATGCAGCACGAGTGGCGTCGCGTGACGCGCGATGCGTTGCGTGACGGGACGCGCGTGCCGCTAGGCCGTCGGATGGTGAATTCGATCGAACGGTTTTTTGGTTTGGCTCCTGATGCGGAGCGCGTAGGTAACTGAGTGCGCGGTCGGTATGCTTTCGTGCGCGCGGTCGGGCGCGCGCATTCGCTCCTTCGGGCCTGCAAGTGGCATCCGTATGCCATCGGCCAACCGGCCCATGGCACACGGTAGCCACGGGGCCCTGTGGAGCGAACGCGCTCGCCCGACCTGGACTCGCACTTGTGTGCGCCGTGAGTTGGCTCGCGTGAACATGTGACTACGCACGTGCGCCGCGGGAACGCAACCTGCGTATGACACAAAATGCAGGCAGGGCGGGTTCGAGGGTCTCGCGCAGGCGGGCCCAACGCGTAGCGCGAGACTCGCCCCTAGGGCGAGGCTCGATGCGTGTAAGCGTTAGGC
>JANYKA010000071.1 GCA_025358315.1 Gemmatimonadota bacterium
TGAGCTCCAACAGCGTTCGGCTCCGCTCGTTGCGTGCCACAAGGAGTTGTACGCGCGCCGACGCCAGCTGTGATTGGGCGCGCGTGACGTCGAGGGCAATGCCAACGCCGGCCGAAAGCTGATCGCGCGCGATGCCGAGCAGTTCGGTCGCGAGCGTCGAGTCGGCGGCACGGGCGGCGATTTGCGCGTCAGCCCGAAGCGCCCGCACGTAGGCCGTCGCCGCGTTGGCGGCCGCCATTTGTGATGCTACCGAGACCTCGGCACTGTAGGCGGCAACGCCGGCGCGGGCGGCCTGAAGCCGAGCGAACGATCCGGCATCGAAGATGCTCTGACGCACGGTGCCCCGGACGTCCCAGGTGCGGATGGGTCCGAGTACCTGGCCGTTCGGATTGAACAGCGATTTGCCGGTGAGTGGATCGTTGAAGCTGATGCCAAAGCTGGCGCTGTTGAACGTGCGCTCGTTTTCGCCGAGTGTGCCGGAAAGATTCGGAAGAAAATCGGCGCGTCGTTGGCGTACGCGGGCTTCGGCCTGGGCAACGCGCAGTCGCGCGGCTTCGGGGCCGGCACTCTTGTCAGCGGCGAATCGCGCCGCACCGCCGAGAGAGATGACGACCGGTTCTTGGGCGACGAGTGGTCTTCCAGCGGCGAGCGAGAGGAATAGTGCCGCGGCCAGGCGGTAAGTGAATCGGGCAGTTTGCATGGTTTCGAGCTTCGTCTTGCGGGTTAGGAATTCGGTGCGGAGATATTTTTTTCAGCGCGGAGCCCGTGGAGCACAAAGTCGACAATCGAGTCGATGTTCTCCTCACGCGTCGCGAGTTCAATGGATGGTTTCGAAGACCGGGTGCCGCGCCAGAGCACATGCATTAGCGTGATGGCTTTGATGATGGCGCTCGTCGCAATCGGGTCGAGGCGTCGGAATTCCCCTCGCTCAATTCCGCGGCTGATGATACCGCCAAGGGCGCGGTTGGAGACTTCAATGAGTTCGGTTTTGTAGAATTCGTGCAGCTCGGGGTGCTTATGCAGCTCGAGTAACACGAGGCGAAGCCAGCCATCGGAATCTTCGTTCGCAAAGCATGACCAGTGATGGCGCAGGTATCGTTCCATCTGTTCATTGGCGGTGCCCTCGCCAGCTACGCGCTCGCCTTCGACAATGCGGGGGACAAGGCATTGCCGCACGACTTCGCGGAACAAGTCTTCCTTGCTTTCGAAATACAGGTAAATGGTGCCTTTGGAGACACCAGCCCGTGCCGCAATATCTTCGAGTTTGGCGGCAGCGATACCGTGCTCAGCAAACACATGCAACGCGGCGTCGAGCAACTGACCCGGCCGTTCTTCGGGCAGGCGTCGCCAGCGCGGATCGTTGGTCGGATGGGAATTGGTAACGGTCATAAGTAACTGAACGGTCAGTCAGTTTGATTGGTAAGAAAAGGCGGCCATTTATCCGCCTTATTTAACTTACTTACCAGTCAGTTGTGTGTCAAGCGGTCTTCTTCACGACCGGCAAGGAGAACGAGAATGTGCTACCCGCTCCCGGTTCTGATTCGACGCGAATTCGGGTGGCGAGCAATTCTGCCGCCCGCTGGGCAATGGAAAGCCCGACGCCGTTGCCCTGCGGTTCGCGTTGGCCGAGGCGCTCGAAAAGGCTGAAGATTCTGGCGTGGTTATCACGTACGATTCCGATCCCCTTGTCGCTCACCGCGATAGTCGCGCGCGCGCCGTCCGTCGTGGCGGCGATTCGCACCTGTGGCGGCTCGTCCGGTATATGAAACGACAGCGCGTTGGTGATGAGGTTGGAAAATATGAAATGCAACAGCGGCGCGTCGCCAATCACCGTCGGCAGCGGGTGGGCGATCTGGACCGTCGCATTGCTCTCGCGAATGCGCGCGGCCAGTTCGTCGATCACGCCCCGCACGACGATCTCAAGCGGCACGCGTGCGCGCACGAATTCGTAGCCGACGAGATGCGAATAGGTGCGCAGATCAAGAACGATGCGGGTCATTCGCTCGGTCGAGCGTGGCAGGTCGCTTATGGCGCGCCGTGCGTTGGGATCGCGTGGCAACTCGGCGATTTTGCCAATGGTGTCGACCGCTGCCTGGAGTGCATGTAATGGATCTTCCAGGCGATCGGAGGTCGAGCGGAGCAACTCTCCGAGTTGGCGATTGGCAACCGCGAGTTCGATGGCGCGTTCGCTCAGCAGGCGGTTGCCTTCTTGGTGGTTGATTTCCGCCCGCATTGAACGGCGAGCCGCCATGAAAAACAATGCGAAGGCGAGCGCGAAGCCACCGCCGATCGCCAAGTCCGCAGCGATTTCGGTGCGTTCCGCCTGCCACTCACGATCGGCGAGAATGCGATGTTCCTCGGACACTAATGCAAGCAGACCAGTGCGGATGGCGCGGGCGGTCGCATCGTTGGGATTGAGTTCCCGTTGTAGCGGATTACCGGCACCAAAAGCATCCAGCGATGCTTTCATTTCGGCAAAGCGGCCAGCCGCGGCCGTGGCCACCTGTTCGGTGAGGCGCAGTTGGTCGGGATTGACTTGCGTCAGCTCGCGGAGATGATCGACGAGGTCGTCGGCATGGTCGCGAGCGGCCTGAAAGGTGATCAGAAATGCGCTGTCACGGCTGAGGATGAAGCCGCGCCGTGCCGAAGAGCCATTGGCAATTTCGCCATTTACGCTGGCGAGTGTGGTGAGCACTTCATTGGAGTGCACCACCAGCGCCGTATTGTCCCTGAGGCGATTGATTGCCTGAAAGGCAACAACGCCGACGACGGCGACGATGATCAACCCGGAGAAGAAAAAACGTCGTGCCGGGCCGGCGAATCCGTACACCTGCGTTGAAATCGTGCCCGCTCTGGCCTAATGAAGGCCTGAATGAGGAGGGGAGTCAGGCGCGCCGGTCACTGGCCCGGCGCGCGTACAGCTACTTCGCGGCGGCTGCCGTGGTCTTGGCACCCTCGGCCTTCGCGTAATGTGATTCGGTCAGATGTACGATCGTATAGACCATCACGAATAGCGCGATGGCACCGCCAATGAGGCCGGTGTACGCGGCGCTTCGATCGGATGTGTGTTGGTGGCTGAACATAGTAGGTAGCTCCCCTGATTCCGGTATGGCGATCGCGGTTCTAGACGACGCGCACTTTGGTCATCACGTCGTTGCCTTTGATCTTTTGCATTGCATCGAGGCCGGCGGTGATCTGGCCGAACACGGTGTGTACGCCATTCAGATGACGCGTGTTCTGCTCGCTCAGCACCATAAAGAATTGGCTGCCGCCAGTGTCTTTGCCTGCATGTGCCATCGAGAGCGCGCCAACCGCGTGCTTGTGCGGATTGCCGACCGTTTCGCATTTAATCTGCCAGCCGGGGCCCCCGGTTCCAACGCGCGGGTTGCCAGCGGGAAGATCGCGCGACAACGGATCACCGCCTTGAACGACGAAATCGGCAATGACGCGGTGAAACTTCACGCCGTCGTAAAAGCCGGAGTTCGCGAGTTTTTCAAAATTGGCGACGGTAATCGGCGCCTCTTTGTCATAGAGTTCGGCGGTGATGGTGCCGACATTGGTTTCGAACGTTGCGATTTTTGGCATGAATCAATTGTATCTGTCTACACGGCTGAAGGACAGATATCCTTCAGCACGCATTCGGCGCATTTCGGCTTACGGGCGTCACACGTGCGGCGGCCGTGCCAGATCAGTACGTGTGCCAACATCGTCCAGTCTCCGCGCTCGAAGAGCGGTATGAGCGCCAGTTCGATTTTTACAGGGTCCGTCTCTTTTGTCAGTCCCAGCCGGTGGCTCAGCCGGGCGACGTGGGTGTCGACGACCACACCTTCGTTGATTCCAAAGGCGTTGCCGAGCACGACATTGGCTGTTTTTCGACCGACTCCTGGGAGGACCACCAACTCTTCCAAGGATCGTGGTACTTCGCCGCCATAGTGGGCGACCAGTTCCCGAGCCATACCAATGATGCTCTTTGCCTTGTTATGATAGAACCCGGTACTGCGAATGATTTCCTCGAGATCTTCCACTCGGGCGGCCGCCATCGCGGCCGCAGTCGGATAACGGCGAAACAATGCCGGCGTCACCATGTTGACGCGCTTGTCCGTGCACTGCGCGCTCAAAATAGTGGCGACAACAAGTTCCAATGGCGAGCGGAAATCGAGTTCGCAGTGAGCGTTGGGAAATTCTTTAGTCAATCGCCGAAAGATCGTGTCGGCGTGGGCGCGCAACGCCACGCCCTTCAGCGATTTCGGACGTCGGGCCAACTTGGTCTTCGGCGCTGCCACCTTCGCCGCAACCACTTTTTTCTTGGCCGTCATACCGGCGTAGCCGCGAGCCGGCGGCGACGGGCGAACCGGGTCACCTCATCAGCGCTTTTTGTGTTGAGCACATCGCCTGCGGCAAGCCACCCTTTGCGGGCCATACCGATCCCGAGATGGATGTTCTCAAGTCCGGCGACGGAATGTGCGTCGGGGCCGATCTCGATCATCGTCCCGTGGTCGCGCGCCGTGCGGCAGAGCCGCCAGTCGAGGTCCAGGCGATGCGGATCGGCGTTGAGTTCCACCGCCACGCCAGCGTGGGCGGCGCGTTCGAGGACGGCGTTCATATCGATGGCATACGGTTCGCGAGTCAGCAGCAATCGACCGGTGGGGTGTCCCAAAATGGTCACATGAGGATCGTCGAGGGCTTTGAGCACACGTTCGGTCATCTGGGATTCATTCATACCGAACCGCGAGTGCACCGACGCAATCACATAGTCGAATCGGTCGAGAACTTCGACCGGATAGTCCACGCGTCCGCACGGCAGGATGTCGGCTTCGACACCCTTGAGCACACGGAAATCAGTGAATGTGGTGTTCAGTGCGTCGATTTCGTCGTGCTGGCGCTCGAGGGATTCGCTGGTGAGCCCGCCCGCATAAAACGACGACTGCGAGTGATCGCTGACGCCGAGGTATTGCCAGCCGCGGCGAACGGCATCGGCTGCCAGTTCTGCGATGGTGGCGCCACCATCCGAGTACTGCGAATGACAGTGCAATACGCCGCGGATATCGGCCGCGGTAATCAGCATTGGCAACGTGCGCGTGGCGGCGGCCGCGGCTTCACCCAGTCCTTCGCGGAGCTCGGGTGGTATCCACGGCATACCGAGGGCAGCATACAAGGCGGGCTCGTCGGCCAGTTCGACTTCGCTTCCGCCGGCATCCGTGAGTGTACTCTCGCCAATCGTGAGGCGGCGAACAGCGGCGCGGGCGGTAATGTCCCGCACGTGCGTGTCCGAGCCCGTGGCGCGCCAGAACGCGACGGCGAACTCGCGCTCAGGAACGCAGAGTAAATGAAGGCGGGTGCCGTCATGGTATCGAATGGAAACGCGGCGTGTGCCGCTGCCCATCGAATCGCGCACGCCGCTCGCACGCGCGAGTTGGGCCGCGACTGTTTCCGGCGCACCGCGCACCGCCGCGACGATGTCGAGATCACTGACGACCTCGCAGTGCCGCCGCACCATTCCGGCAATCTCGGCGCGCACGACACCGGGGTGTCGCCGTACCGCCGCGAGCAGGCGTTCGGCCTCGGATTTCGCGTGCGGCAAAAGCACCGGGGCGCCACTTTCCTTGAGCGCGGCAATGCCGCGTAGCACCTGCTCGGCGACACCGTCACCAAAGCGCGGAAGCGCGGCGATGCGCCCGTCCCGCGCCGCTGCCTCGAGCGCTTGCAACGTGTCAATGCCGAGCCCGTCGTGAATTCGCCGGATGCGCGACGGGCCGAGTCCCGGCACGCGCATCATTTCAAATAATCCTTCGGGCGTAGATTCGCGGAGTTGGTCCAGCAGCGTGCTCTCGCCAATCGATTGCAGCTCGACGAGTGCCGCGGTGGCTTCGGGAGACTGCGGATCCACACTCTGCAACTCAAGCAGGGCGTGAAATTCAGCGAGGAGGTGGGCAGAGAGTACGGTGTCCACGAAACACGCCTACGCTACTCTTCGACGCCAGCGAACACAGAGAGCCGGTCGATGAGTGCGTGGAGTTGTTTTTCCGTGAGGTCAATTTCCTGGGCCGCACCCTCGACGTCGAGCAGTCCGGCCCGCATAGAGATCGCGACCTGATTCAGGTAGCGGATTTTGGCGAGGATTTCGTCGGTCGCTTTGCGGAGTCCGTGAAAACGGCGTTTTTCAGACAGGGCGCGGCGATGCCGCTTGATCATGTCTTCCGTCGTAAGCCGTTTGGCGAGGCCTAGCACCTCTTCTTTGGTGCGGCCCGGTAAGGCACCGCGATCCGGGAGTCCCAAGTCGTCCCACGACTCGTCGGCAAACCAAAGGCGGCCCACGTATTCAATGCCATCGTACCCAACGCGCACCGACACATTGTAGCGTCGGCCGTCGCTTTCGATGGTCGCGATATGGGGCTGCGTGATTTCGTCGTAAGTGGACATCGGCCGGCTCAGCGGG
>JANYKA010000112.1 GCA_025358315.1 Gemmatimonadota bacterium
CAATCTTGTGACAACACATTAACTGGTAGCTCAAATGTCAAGCACCATGCCGATGGAAAAGAAGGCGGAACAGACGATCGTGGATGTCGCAGTTGCGAATGGTTCATTTAAGACGCTGGTCGCGGCGCTCACCGCGGCCGACCTGGTTGGCGCGCTGCAGGGCAAGGGTCCGTTCACCGTCTTCGCCCCGACGGATGCAGCATTTGCCAAGCTCCCGGCTGGCACGGTCGAAGCGCTCCTCAAGGATCCGAAGCAACTTGCCTCGATCCTTACGTACCACGTTGTGGCGGGCCAAGTGATGGCGGCCGATGTGATCAAAGGCAACGGTGCAACGCCGACGACGCTGAACGGTGCGGCGCTTCACATCACGGTACAGGGTGGCAAGGTGTACGTGAACGGCGCACAGGTGACGACGGCCGACGTGGCCACTTCAAATGGCGTCATCCACGTGATTGACGCGGTCGTTCTCCCGCCCGCGAAGTAAATGATGATCGGACTGCTGCTCATGACGGCGCTCACGCACTCGGCACCTGTGGCCTCGTTTCGCGCGACGGCCGCCGCGCGGGTTGACTCCGTTCGTCAGCTCCCGCGCGTCGAAGGCTCGAACTTTGAGGGCAAGCGGTTCGCACTGCCCATCGATTTCGAGCCAGAGTACATCGAGGTGGTCGTCGCGTTCCGTTGTGAGCAGCAGGCCGACGTGGTTTCCTGATTGCCGTTCCTGCGTCAGCAGAAAGTGGCGGCGCGCGGAGTGCCCGAAAGGGTCACCCGCGAGGTTACCATTTCGCTCAACATTGACAAAACCCCGTTCATAGAAGCCTCGGCGATCTCAACTGAAGATCGCATCGTCACGCTGACTAGTGCGCGCGATCGTCGTATGCTCTGGCGAGCCGACGGCAGGTATAGCACCGCCTCCGGCACCGAGCTTTCCGCAATGCTTGACTCACTTGGGGTCCGCGCGGCGTGATTGCCCGGGCAGTCGGGGTGATCGTCCGGCAGTTTAAGCAAGGCGTCACGCCCGAGCAGGTCGCGCTGACGATCGCACTCGGGTTCGTCATCGGCGTCTTTCCGATTCTCGGCGCAACGACGATCCTATGCGGCATCGCGGCCGCAGTATTGGGCCTCAACCAGTCGATCATTCAGCTGGTCAATTATGTCGCGTACCCTGCGCAGCTCGTCGCGCTCATCCCGTTCTACCGGGCCGGCGAATCGCTCTTCCGCCAGCCGCACCTTCCGCTCTCCATTCCGATGCTCATGGACCGATTCCGCGACGACGCTGGAAAATTCTTCTCGGATTTCGGCATCGTCGCCGTTGAGGGCATCGTGGTCTGGTGCCTGATTGCGCCCATTGTCGCCGCAGCGATCTACTACATCACGCGCCCACCGCTACGCGCGCTCGCGCGGCGCGCCGCATAGCGGCGTTTCTTGTCGCGTTGGCGTCGCCATGGGGCTGGGTGACGATCGCGTGTCCACTGTTGATGCTCTATTTCTACGGGTATCCCGTGCAGCTCGACATTCGCTCCGACAAGGCCGACCGACTGCTTGCCGCACCCGCGATTCACGATCTTGATCTCGTGCTAGCAGACTCACCGGCGCCGGCGCGACCTACACCGCATATGCGGCAATAAAAAGATTGAGACAAAGAAGAGCGAATGCCGGAACCATGGCGGAAATGGGATCCCGAATCCGTATGCGTACCAGTACCGCGACCGCCATCATCACCGCAAAACCGCCGGCCGATAGCACAAGTAGTGGACGGTTGAAAAAACCAGCGAGAAGTCCAAGGCTACCCAATATCTGAATCGTTGCAGTGAGCACGCGCAGACGAGCCATGCCGTAACGGTCGAACTCCGCCACCATGGTCGGCGCGTACAAGGAGTACGTGCCATACCAAGCGAACGCGACGACGGAAATTCCCTGCGCAATTGCCGTGATAAGTTGCATTGTGTCTGTGTGGGTGTAGAGTTCAATTTACTCACTGCGACACCCTCCTGCCCACCGAACTGGAGCTAGCATGCAAACATTTATTTACGCCCTGCAAATCACGGCGGCGCTCGGCTTGTTGAACGTCTGGCTCCTGCGGTTCAATCAACGAACCGCCTATCGCGGCGGAAGCGCTGGCTCTATGCGGGAGGAATTCGCCACCTATGGACTTCCGGCGTGGTTTGCCTATGTGATTGGGGCACTTAAAGTGGGGTCGGCAATCGCC
>JANYKA010000166.1 GCA_025358315.1 Gemmatimonadota bacterium
GTGAGCGAAATGCGCCCCTGCTCTTTGTCGAGCAAACGCAGTACCACACTCTCGCCGCTGAGCGTCGGCACAATGGACACCCGCACGTCGACCATCCTGTCCTGAAGCCGGAGTCGAATGCGTCCATCCTGCGGAATGCGGCGTTCGGCGATGTCCAAATCAGCCATGATCTTAAGACGGCTCACGAGCGCGGCCGCCAAATGTAGCGGCGGCGCCGGCGCGTCGTGAAGCACTCCATCAATGCGATAACGGGTGCGGAACGCGTCGGCATAGCGCTCGAGATGCACGTCAGACGCGCGGCGCTCCAGTGCCTCCAACAACAGCAGATTCACCAGTCGCACCACCGGCGCTTCGTTCGCCAGATTCACCAAGTCGTCGAGCGCCATTTCGCCAGAAACCGAATTTCGACTCGCCGGCCCCGCTCCCATTCCCGCGATCACGCCTTCGGCCGTCACCGTATCACTCGCATACGCCCGCCGAATCGCCTGCCGGAGCGGCGCTTCAGAAAGTTGCACGAGCGAGATGTCATTCACGTCGAGCAAAATTCGCAGGTCATCCAACGCCTGCGGATCGATTGCCGTTGGCTCGCCCCACGTGGCGGCGACGAGCGTGCCCCGATGCACGCGCACGGGCACGATGCGGTGATGCTCCAAATACGCTGGCGACAGACGAGTCGAAAGCGGCCGGAGCATCTCCAAGTCGTTCGCCGTAATTGCGAGCGCGCCAATAGCGTCCAGCTCACCAGCGTGAGTCACCGGGCGGGGGGCTTGATGATGATCGGCCGCTCGATCTTCGACATGCCGGTGGAGTCGGTGCCGATGCGTTTCAGGCTATCGCGATACTTATCTGTGTCTTCGTCGGTCGCAATGACATGCGGCGTAATGAACAAATAGAGTTCTGTCGTCGTGACATGATCGATCTGCGTACCAAAAAGCGCGCCCAGATATGGAATCGAACTCAATAATGGAATGCCGCGTTTGGTATGACTCACTTCGCGGCCGACCAATCCACCGAGCACTGCCGTTTGTGCGTCCTTCACAAAGAGGTGCGTGCTCACTTCGCGCGTGCTGATCACCGGCGCGCCGAACTGCACCTCCGATGTAACCGAGCTGACCTCTTGCAATACTTGCATGCTGACATAACCATCGGGATTGATCGTCGGCAGAATCGTCAGCGTGGTCGCGACGTCGCGGTACTGGATAACCTGGTCACGTACGCCCGCATCCGTCGGCAACGAGCGTGATACCTGCACGAACGGCCGTTGCTCGCCAACGAGAATCTTCGCTTCGGTGTTGTTCTGTGCGAGCACCAGTGGCCGCGACAGAATGCGCACGTTGCCGCGCGCCGAGAGAGCGGCCAAAGCGATATTCGCCGTCAGATTCTTATTGGCCTGCGTCAGTGACAGTACAAACTCCGTGGCCGCCGAACTCGTCAGCGTGGCATTACCCGCGTTGTTTGGATCGGTATTCTTGCCGCCGATACTTCCTGACATTCCGAGGTCAAGATTATTGGTGATGCGCACCTCTGCGATCACCACCTCAATCAACGCTTGCAGCGGCCGAAGATCGAGTACTTCAATAGCTTGCTTCAGCGTCTCGTAGTCGGCCGGCAGGGCGCGTACCACGAGTGCGTTCGCCGTTTCGTCCGGCACGATCTGCACCGGGCCGCGGAGTTGTGCGCCGAGCACGACTGCCGCGTTTCCGACGACAGCAGAACCGCGCCCCACGCTATCGAACGCAACCGGTGTCACGAGCTGCCCGCGCAACCGCTCGGACAGTGGGCGCTGGGACAATCCTGTGGTGCTGGTACCGGCACGCGACCCACCGAAGATGGCCTGCAATGTCGCGGCGATGCTCGCCGACCGCGCGTGTTTCAAACGATAGACATACAGACGCACGTCGCGAAGTGATGTGTCAGCGTCAGCGTTGCGCGCACTTGCCCCAACGCCTGTCGGGGCGGAGATATGAATTAAACCACCTTCATCGCTGTACAGCAGACCGTTCGAGAGCGCGATGCTCTTGAGCAGCGCCGGAACATCGGCGCGCGCCACCGGTTGCCGCAGATGGATTGTCGTACGTCTGATGGGCAGATCGGAGTACGACACATTCAACCCCGCCGCCTCGGCGAGCCCGGTGATCACGGCGCGAATGTCGGCATCCTGAAAATCCACGAGGATTCCCTTCTCCGTTTTGCGCACCTGCGTTGTGTCCTGCGCCGCGAGCGGCGCGGCACGCATGAGCGCGAGAACAGCGATGGCGATCAGGATCTGACGGGTCCGAAGGACGATCATGTCAACTCCCCGCTTTGAGCGCGTTGATCACAACTCGCGCTCCGGTTTCGTTCGTGAATACTGCACTTCCCTGACCTACACTGACGAGCGTGAGCGTGCCTATTCGTTGGCCCACGTACACTACACGTGGCCCTTCAGCGCCGAGTTGGCACATCGCAAAACTGCGGCCATTGGCGTTGATAACCGTGCCGATGACCACGACTGGCTGCACGTAGACGACCGGCGCCACACCGGCAGTCACGCGTGCAATCCGGTAAGAAACTGTTGGCGCGGTGC
>JANYKA010000157.1 GCA_025358315.1 Gemmatimonadota bacterium
CCTCCAGCCGGAGCCGCATCACCATGAGCGAAATCGCGACCATCGCACTCAGCGCGGCGACGTACGACTGCAGCCATAAACTGAGGCCGACGAGGATCAGCGGATCGGCGGCGTAGAACGGGTGACGAACGACGCTGTACACGGATCGCGTACGATTTCGACTGATCCCGGGAATCTGGTAGGACGTGACGTGGCAACGGATCAGCGACGTGGTGTTGAAGAGCTCAACGGATCGTTGCAGGCCAGCGGCCCTCCTTTGCACAGGAAGCTCACTGCGCTCGTATTTTATTCAATTCGCTCGCAGTTTTACTGAAGGCGTTAAGCGGACGCACACACACTGCAGCCTCGCACATGTCGAACCCATACTTGAATCGGTTCTTTGCAACCCGACGCCGCCTGAAGGTGGGACTGGTGATTACGGGCGCAGCAAGTGGTGCGATCCTCGGCGCAGCACTCACGGTCTTGGGCAAGATCGTCGCGGACGCTCCGCCGGCGACGCTCGCCAACTATGAGTGGGTTCGGACTGATGAGCGCAGTCATTGCTCCGGTTGTCACTTGGTCTGCGTTGCGCGACGTGCCGCTTTGGCGCGCTGTGCTGGAGCCGCTTGATGTTGGCGTCGCAGGGGCCGCACTTGGCGTTATCGCTGGATCAGGAATCGCGATGCTCTTGCTTCCCCCGATTGGTATTGGTGCGGCGGTAGCACGGCTGAGCTATTCACATCATGATAGACGACTTCCGCTTGGCGCCGACTTGGCGCTTGTTGGTGCTGAGGAACTCAGATTTATTGGAAGCGATTAGGGCGCACTCGGTTGATTCGGAATTCAGGGTTGGCGAGCGTGCGCCATTCGCATTTCTTTTGAGCCTTCGTAGCGCAGCACGACTCGGTTAGCTGTACCCGAAACATGAAGTCTTGACGGCGGGGAAAGGTGAGTTAGTCTTACCAGTAAGACTATACGAGAGGTTCGCATGACCGTCGCCGCTACCACCACTCTGTCCTCGAAGGGACAGGTCGTGATTCCCGAGGAGATTCGCGAGCGCCTGGGCCTCAAGGCCGGCGCCCAGTTTGTCGTGGTCGCCGACCGCGATGTCGTGATCTTCAAAGTCCTCGACCCGCCGGCGCTCGGCGAGTTTGCCACACTCGTGGCGCGGGCCCGGCACGCCGCGAAGCGCAGCGGTCTGCGGCCGGCCGACGTCGCCAAGGCGGTCGCCAAAGTTCGTCGCGCGCGGTGAAGATCGTGCTCGACACCAACGTCGTGGTGTCCGGCGTCTTCTTCGGCGGCGTTCCGGGTCGCATTCTGTCCGCGTGGTCGGCGGGCAAACTCGCCCTGGTCCTCTCGCCCAGCATACTCGAAGAGTACCGACGTGTTGGACAGGAACTCGGGCGCCAGTATGCCGATATTTCCGAGACGATTGAACCCCTCTTGGCGCTCATCGCCATGCACGCGATGATCGTTGATGCGCCGCCGCTTGCGCAACCTGTCAGCGCGGATGCGGACGATGACATGTTTCTTGCTGCAGCTGTTGCCTCGCAGACGCGGCTCATCGTCTCGGGAGACAGACCTTGCGGGTTTCGGGGTGGCGGGGCATCGATGTGGTGACGCCGCGCCAATTCGTCGATCAATATCTCAATGCTGACAACTAACCACGGGTTGTAGCGAAGGAGCACCTATGACGCGACTCAAGCCTGTGACGCCCGGGGAACTGCTGCTGGAGGAGTTTCTCAAGGCCCATTCACAAAAGTCATGACGTTTCGGGTTCTGTTGAAACGTTACGGATTGTACTCCACTGGCGCAAACGGCACCCACAGACGGCACGACTAGTTGAGGGTTTCCCCCATATTGCGTCGGCCGCTTGCAGCTGAGCTACGGCATCAGCCGCGCCCACTGCGCCGAGTCCGTGTACTGCTGGAACGACACGATCCGGTCGCCCTTGAAACGGTAGACATGGCAGAACGGCGCGTCCAACTTGGCGCCGCTGTGCTTCATCGTTCCACCGTAGCGGCCGAACACGATGACGTCGTCACCGCCGTCGACAAAGCGATCGGGTGCCGCGGTGAAGCCGTCAATGGCGGCGACCAACCGGCCGAACACGCCTTCGCCCACCGCTTGCGCGCCGACATAGGGGTTGCGGTCGGCCAGCGGGTGCAGACGAGCGAACCAGCCAACGGTGCATCGCGCAAGCTCCGCGGGTTCTGCCACTGCAGTCGACGGGTGTCAGTTGTGCGCGGCGCAGAAGCGTCGCACTATATGATCACCCGTAGCTGAACGATGTTCGTTGGGCTGACGGCACACATCAATTGATGTCGAGCCCTGGCTGTTTACACCCCAGAACACGAGACGCTCATGAGAAAACTCAAAATCATCGAACACATCTCGCTGGACGGTGTGATCCAACAGTCCGCCGATGATGGCGATTTCCCTTACGGCGACTGGACCGCGCCCTATCGGACCCCCGCTGGTCTGAACTTAGTCTTGGCCGCGCAGGGCGAGCGCTTCGATCTGCTGCTTGGCCGTCGCACCTACGATATCTGGTCGGGCTACTGGCCAAAGGCACCGAGCAGTCCGATGGCGGACGCCCTCAATGCGGCAAAAAAGTATGTCGCTACCCATCGTACGGAAAGTCTTGAATGGGGGCCGGTCGAGGGTCTTGGACCAGACATCGTCGAGGGCATTCGCCACATCAAGTCGCAGGATGGCCCGGGCCTTA
>JANYKA010000171.1 GCA_025358315.1 Gemmatimonadota bacterium
GGCATTGGCACACCGCTAATGAAGCAGATCTACGCCTATGGACGCACGGCTGAAGAATCGGAGATGCTTCGCGACCGCTATCGCGAGTTTCAGGTCCTGCATCACGATTTGATGATTTCCGCGTTCACGGGCGTGGCGGCAACGTTGGAGACGTTGCGGGCCCGGGGTCTGAGAATGGCGCTGGTGACATCGAAGGGGGAACAGTTGGCAACGCGCGGGCTTGATCATACAAAGCTTGCGCACTATTTCGAGGTGGTTGTTGGCTTGGAATCCACGGAGCATCATAAGCCGAGTCCGGAGCCGGTATTGTTGGCGCTGCAAAAACTTGGCGTTACAGCCGGCGAGGCGGTGTTTGTTGGTGATTCGCCGCACGATGTGGGTTCCGGCAATGCGGCCGGTGTAACGACAATCGCCGCGCTCTGGGGGCCGTTCACACGCGAACAGTTTGCAGACGCATCGCCGACTTACTGGATCACGAACATCACCGATTTGCCAGCGCTGCTCGACGGGCGGTGACCGGGCGGTGACCGGGCGGAGCCGGTATTCGGCAAGCGAAAGCCCCGTACTGCACTGAGCGGGTGGCAGCTCCCATACTCGCAACGCACACTGTGCGTGCGTGTCCTCGCTCCGCTCAGCCGCCACGCTACTCTCGCATACTCACGGGTTTCGCGATCTCACGCCGCTAGCGGCCCGCCTCGGCTTTGGCGAGCCCGCGCTGCTCGACGCGCGGTCGCGATCTGCATTGAGAATTGATAGTAGCGCGCGACGGGCTGCCGTTGCCAGTGGGTTGGGAACCGTACGTTCGCTGCTGGTTGAACTCGGATCGGCGGAGGTAGCACGCGAATCGATTGCTCGCATCGCCACCCGCATCGCGCAAGCATCACCGGAACTGCTCTGGTTGGTCGTCGCCGTGCAACCGGCAACCGGAACAATTGTCATCGCCGCGCCAGCACCCGGAGGAGCCGCACGACTGACGGCACTCGCCATCGACGGCCGTCGCGTCGTGGATTCGGACGCCGAAACTGTGGCTGCGATGGCCGACGCGATGGGAGCCACAGATGTTCTGGTGCATCATCGATGGCGTGAATTGCTCGGCCGCGATGCGTTGACCCATCGCTTTTATCACGAGCTCGAACGAGTGGTATTCGACCTCGCGGCGTCAGCGCACGGCGGAGGCGGTGAACGGGCCCGGCGTGAGCTCGCGTTACTCTGTGCATCGCGATTGCTTTTTCTTTCATTTCTGGAAGCGAAGGGTTGGCTCGACGGCGACCGGGAATTTCTGCGCCACGCCTTCGATGCGCGCTGTGAGCGTGGTGGCGGGGTGCATCGGCGACTGCTCGATCCGTTGTTTTTCGGAACCCTCAACACTCCCGTTGGCCAGCGCGCAGTGGCGGCGCGGGCATTGGGACGCCTCCCCTTTCTCAACGGCGGACTGTTCGCACGAACCGTGATTGAGAAGCAACATCGCGATATTGCGTTCACCGACGAAGCCGTCGGAGCACTCATTGGCGGACTGCTCGGGCGCTATCGGGTGACGGCGCGCGAGGATTCCACCGCGTGGAGCGAGTCGGCGGTCGATCCGGAAATGCTCGGGCGGGCATTTGAATCATTGATGGCACAGGACGACCGTCGGAGCTCGGGCGCGTTTTACACACCACCGGCGATAATCGAACGCGTCGCCGGCGAAGGATTGGCGGCGGTGCTGGGTGCGCGCGGTGTACCGGTGGAACTCCTCGCGAAGTTCGCAGCGGGCGGGACATTTCGCGCCAAGGAACGCGCTTGCCTGCACACCGCACTTAGCGGCCTTCGCGTGCTCGATCCGGCATGCGGGTCGGGTGCGTTTCTCGTGCATCTGCTGGAGCGGCTTGCAACGCTCCGGCAGGTGGCTAGCGATGACCGGGCGCCGGGCGCCATACGACGCGAGATACTCACCGCGTCGATCTTCGGTGTCGATATAAACCCGACCGCCGTTTGGCTCTGTGAGTTGCGGCTCTGGTTGTCGGTCGTGATCGATTCCGGTGAGACTGATCCACTGAAAGTCACGCCACTGCCAAACCTCGACCGGCACATCCGCGTTGGCGATGCACTCGCTGGCGATGCCTTTGGTGACACCGTGCGAATCACGGCGCCGGCGGCGCTCGCCCGGCTCCGCACGCGATACTCGCAGGCCACGGGTGCGCGAAAGCAAACATTGGCCCGCGCACTCGACCGCGAAGAGCGCCGGCTCGCGATCGCCGTCACCGAGCGAGCGGGAGAGACGGCCTCGGCGAAACGCCGTGACCTGTTGTGCGCACTCCGGTCGCGCGATCTGTTCGCTAATCGCCCACCGATCTCGGCGCAGCAGCGGCGCGAACTTGAACTGCTCCGCGCTGCTGCTGGAGCGGCGCGCAAACGAATTGTGGCGTTGCGGGCGGGCGCTTCGCTTGCGTTTTCCTTTCCAGTGCATTTCGCCGATGCCGGTGCGGCCGGCGGTTTCGACCTAACTATCGGCAATCCGCCATGGGTGCGTCTGCACAATATTCCGGTCGCGCAGCGGGTATCGTTGCGCACACGCTATCGATCGTTTCGCGATGCCGCGTGGGTTGCGGGTGCGACGGAGACCGGCGCCGGGCGCGGCTTTGCCGCTCAGATAGATCTGGCCGCACTGTTTGTCGAGCGCTCGCTCGCGCTGGTGCGCCCCGGCGGGGTGACGGCATTACTGGTGCCAGCGAAGCTCTGGCGCTCGCTTGCCGGTGGCGGCGTTCGTCAGGTCATCGCCAGTGAAGCGCGGGTGATTGCCCTTGAGGATTGGGCCGAGTCGCGTGCGGCGTTCCACGCAGCCGTGTATCCGTCAATGCTGGTTGCAATGCGACATAGTGCGACTGATACGGTCGCAGCGACTGCGAACGCCGCCGCGACCACGGCTGAGAATAAGCATTCAGTTCGACTGGCCGTACACCATCGTGACGATGCGCTCGCGTGGGAAGCACCATTCGCATCGGTCCCTCTCGACGCGACAGCAGGTGCGCCGTGGCTCTTGTTGCCGTCGGAAGCCCGCGCCGGATTCGACCGACTCGCCGCCGCCGGACCGCCATTGGCCCGTACTGCATTTGGCCGGCCATTGCTTGGCGTGAAAACCGGATGCAACGAAGCGTTTCTATTTTCGGAACGGGATAATCATGTCGAGTCGCGATTGTTGCGTCCCGTCCTGCGTGGCGAAGCGGCCCGCGCATGGGGCGCTGATCTACGCGGCGGGTCGATTCTTTGGACGCACGATGCCGACGATCGTCCGCTTGCGCAACTTCCGCCGCGCGCTGCGGCGTGGCTGGCACCGTGGCGACGCCGGCTCGACGCGCGCACTGATGCCAGATCCACCACCCGGTGGTGGACACTCTTTCGCACTGAGGCCGCCCGTGCGGATTGTCCGCGCGTGGTCTGGAGCGATATAGGCAAAGCGCCGCGCGCACTGGTGCTTCCGGTTGGTGATCGAACAGTGCCATTGAATAGTTGCTATGTCGCCCGATCTCCATCGATAGATGACGCATTTGCGCTGTGCGCACTGCTTAATTCGCCGCTCGCCGCGGCGTGGCTTGCCGCAATCGCCGAGCCCGCACGCGGCGGATACCACCGCTTTCTCGGTTGGACGCTGTCGCGCCTTCCGTTGCCTGCTGACTGGCCGCGAGCCGTCGCCCTGCTCGCACCCATCGGCCGCGCCGCTCATGAAGGCGCACCACCCGATCCGGCCATGCTGACGGACATTGTTATCCGCGCTTACCGGTTGCATCACGCCCAACTCGCGGCCTTGATGACATGGTGTCTGCGTTAGCTGCCGCACGCGCCGCAATTGCACGGGCCATTTTGGGCGATGCCGGTGCGCAGGCGAGCACACTTGGTACAATCACACTGCGGCCGCATCAAGCTGATGCCGTGACGCGTGTACGGGCGGCAATCGCCGAGTTTGGCGGCGCGCTGCTCGCTGACGAACCGGGATTAGGCAAGACATATGTCGCATTGGCGATCGCCCGTGACACTGGCCGGACGGTGGTCGCGGCGCCCGCCGCGCTGCGCGCGATGTGGCACGACGCCTCCACGCGCGCCGAGACACCAGTCACGTTTGTCTCACTCGAGACGCTGAGCCGGCGCGAGTTTGCTTTCGGCGAGGACTGTCCGACGTTTGTCATCGTCGATGAAGCGCATCACGCCTGCAATCCCTCTGCCGTGAGGTTCGGCCGACTGGCCCAGTTGACATCAAATGCGACTGTTTTGCTCCTGTCGGCCACACCGGTTCGCAATCGCCGCGTGGAGCTCGATGCGCTCCTGTCGCTTTTTTTGGGGCCGCGCGCGGCGGTGCTCGATGACGCCGCGCGTTCGAGGTGCATTGTTCGGCGCGCCGACCGGACGCAAGAACGACCGAGTGTGGTTGGTCCGCACTGGG
>JANYKA010000180.1 GCA_025358315.1 Gemmatimonadota bacterium
CAAGCCGCCGATGCAATCCGTGATGCGGCGCGCAACCCGGGCACAGGCGGCGCCGGCGCGGCCGTCGGTGTAGGCATTGCCATGGCGGGACAGCTTGCGACCTCCGCAGCGGCCGCGATGAAGCCGGGCGGCCCACCACCGACTGCTCCGCCCGCCGGACCGACTCCACCACCGATTCCGCAAATCCCGAGCTTCTTCGTTGCGGTCGATGGCAAGGCGCAAGGACCGTTCGACATCGCCGCGCTTCGTGGCCGCGTAGCCGGAGGGATGCTCAACGCCGACACGCTCGTGTGGCGCGACGGGATGGCACAGTGGACAGCCGCAAGCGCCGTGACCGAAGTGGCAGCGCTCTTCGGACCACAGAAATAATCGCCGACCAGCCCGACGGCCACATACATATATGAAGCACCGCGTCATCTTCTTCACGCTGACCGCTCTCCTGGCTCTCGCCGCCGCCTGGGCCACACTCGAGATCACCGAGCCGCCCGGCCCGGTGCTCGACCCCGACGCGATGGCCTACTTGGGCGCCGGCATCTCGCTCGCCAGCGGTCACGGCCTGCGAATCCCTTCAGCGCTTTGGTTCAGTGCCGATACCACCGCGCCGCTCACTCATTTCCCGCCCGGATTCTCGACGACGATCGCCGCTGGTATCACCGCTGGCTTCACACCTGTGAACGCGGCGCGATTCATCGAGGCCGCGTCCGCCGCAACAACGGTCGCGTTCATCGCGTTTCTCTTATTCGAAGCAGGCACCACCGTCGGCGCATTCACAGCCATTGCGCTGCTTGCGGTCACTCCGGCAATGCTAATCGTACACGCCGCGGTGCTGAGCGAGCCGCTCTTTCTCGCACTGCTCGTCTGCTTCATCTGGCAACTCTCGCGCACTGGAGAACGAAGTCGCAGCTGGCGCCGCACGCTCGCACTCGGCGCACTCGCCGCCGCCGCGACCCTCGTGCGTTACGCCGGAGCATCGCTCGTTGCGGCCGTGGTGATCGATGCTTGGCTCGACGACGACCACGGGATTCTCGACAAACTTTCTGCCCGCATTCGCCGCGCTGCGACCGCTGCACTGCTCCCGGTACTTTCGCTCGGCGCGTGGACGTTCTCACGCCCGCCCGCGCAAAGCGGAGACCGCATCCGCAGCATTGCACTGTATTCCGGCGGACTCGCTGACACTTTTATCGAAGGCGCCGAGACACTGGGACGCTGGCTCGCACCCAATGTTGATTCACTCGCCATAACGGCCGGACTCGCCGTGCTGACGGCCGGTGCCGTTGTGACACTGTTCGTACACGCGGCAAACACGCGAAGCACTACTCCGCCCGAAGCGCCGCGCTGGTACCGCACCCGCCTGCTGCGCGCCCTGACGATCACGGGGTGCTGTTATGCGCTGATACTTATCGTGTCGCGGCTGTTCGCCGACGGCGCCATACCATTCGACGAACGCATGCTCGCCCCACTCCTTGTGCTCGTCACAGTGGCAATCGCGTTTTCGCTCGGTACGCTCTGGCAATCCGCAGTGTGGCGCTCCACACACCGGATGATATTCCCATGCACGATTGGCGCTGTGGCAATATGGATGTATGGCGCGGCGACAGTCAGTGCCGGCTGGGCACTCGACTACGGCACCGATGGCGGTGATCTCGCCGGCCGCGAATGGCGGATCTCGCCGCTCGTCGAATGGGCATCGCACGACGGCGCGCACGCGCCCCTCTACTCCAACTGGCCGGCGGCGATCTGGTTTCATACAGGACGTGCCGTGCACGAACTGCCCACCGAGCTCAACGCTGCGACCGTCGCACGATTCCGTGAAAAAATTACCCGTGAACACGGTGCGCTGGTCTCGTACGCCACGCTGAGTGCCGATATCGTACCGCCCGACTCGCTCGCGAAAATGGCCGGCTTGGTGCCAGTGGCCAGTTGGCCGCAGGGTACCGTGTGGCGCGCCGCATCCGACTCGGCGAGAATACATCCATGAGTTTACCGGAGATTCTCGCTGAGTGCGCGCGGCTGGCCGGCGGTGCGGGGGCAGGAGCGCTTGCGTCGGTGGCGAAGCGTCACGGCTCGTTGCCAATGAGCGCGACCGCCAAGCTGCTCGTGACTGCCAGCGGCGCACGATTCGGCACCGTGGGCGGCGGCTGTCTCGAGGCCGAGATTGTCGAGCGGGCGATGGACGTGATTGAACGCCGGGTACCGGCGCTCTCACGTCATTCGCTGAACGCCGAGCTTGCCGGCGACTACGGTCTGACGTGCGGCGGCACGGCGGAGATTTTTATCGAGCCGGTATTTGTCGATGCCACACTCGCATCGGTGTACGCCAGCGCTGCGGCCGTCGTCGCACGCGGTGATCGCGTGATAATGGAAACGGCGCTCGATTGGTCGGCGGGGCCGCGCAAAACAGTGCGTGAACTCGATGCGCGCGACTCGCGCACCGATGCACCGGAATTTGAGAATGGCATGTTCATCGAACCGATCACCGGCAAGCCGCGATTGGTGGTATTCGGCGGCGGTCACGTTGGTGCGCGGGTGGCGGAGGCGGCCGCATTTGCCGGCTGGCGCGTGACGGTGGTGGATGACCGCCCGGATTTCGCCGACGCGGCGCGGCTACCGTTCGCCGAGCGTGCGGTGGTCTGTGATTTTCATGACGTGCTCTCGGCAGTCGGGCTCGACGCCGATAGTTATGTGGTGATTGCCACGCGCGGACACCAGCACGATGTCGTGCTGGCCGCGCAACTGGCGCCACGCCCGTTGCGGTACCTGGGGATGTTGGGTAGCCGGCGAAAAGTCGCGCTGACCGCGAAGGTATTGCGGGAGTGGGATGTCAGTGAAGGTGATATTTCGCGAATGCATGCGCCGGTGGGAATGCCGATTGGCGCAGACACGCCGGAGGAGATTGCGGTCAGTGTGGTCGCCGAGATGATTGCGGTGCGTCGCGCCGGCTCGCGGCGCCGCGGCGGCGTAGCGCCGGGGAAAGAGCATGATGCGGCATACGGGGAATCAACGATATCCAGCATGACAGACTGAGGAGACATTATGCGCGTGGTGCGATTGTCCGACATTGAAATCCAGCGTGAGCTGGGCACGCTCGCGGGGTGGACGCGAAAAGGGAATGCGTTGGTGAAGACATTTGTCTTTGCAACTTTTCCAAAGGGAATTATCTTCGTGACGCGCGTGGCCGATGCGGCGGAGGACATGCAGCATCATCCGGATCTCGATATTCGTTACACGAAGATCACAGCCTCGTTGTCGACCCACGATTCTGGCGGGATTACGCAGAACGACATCGCGCTGGCGCGGGAGATGGAGAAGCTGGCGGCAGAGTGAAAACGAAAGCGGGGCGAGACAGAATGTCTCGCCCCGCTTTCGTCGTGTGATGCTTTGCTAGTTCCGGCGTCCGCCGCCGAGTAGCGACAGTATGGCCATGAACATGTTGAGCAGGTCGAGATAGATGGTCACAGCGGCCATCACATAGTCGTCCGGCCCGAATACGTTCTTGAGGCGCCACGTGTCGAACACGAGCAGGCCACTGAAGACGAGCACGGTGGCCGACGAAATCCAGAGCGACGCTGTTTGGTTCTGGAAAAATATGTTCAACAGCGACGTGGCGATCAGCACCCAGAGGCCGGTGATGAAAAATCCGCCCCACGCACTGAAGTCGCGGCGGCTGAACCAGGCGTACAGCGTAAGAATCGTAAAGGTGCTAAGCGTCAGGCCGGCGGCCTGAGCGACGACACCCGGCTGTCGCTGACTATAGATGAAGATCAACGGCGACATCATCACGCCCATCATGAACGTGAATAGAAATACAAACCCAATGTTTTGCGGGAACGCATTGCGCACGCGCTGTGCCATGAGCAATGGGGCGAACGCCAACAGCATGGTGATGATCGGGTGCCGTGCGACTGTCTGGAGCACGGATTCGTTCGACAGACCGAACCAAGTCCCCACCATCGTGACGACAATACTGACCAGCACCAGTGAATAGGTTCGACGTACCAGCGTGGCGCGCTCGGCGCCTGTGCGAACGACCAGCGAATCGGGAACTGCGAATCGGGAAAAGCCCATCGAGACTCGACTCCGAAGAGAGAGGTTGTCCTGAATTATAACAGTTCGCCCAACGCACAGTTCCGCGCATGAGTCAACTGGTTGTTCTGTATGCGGTTACGGCTTGGCTATTGACCCGTCCGCGGCCAGCCGGCCGAGCCGCGCCGATCCGGTCACCGATTTTATGGTCACTGTGCGCCCGCCGGCGCCGATCGTTGCGGAAAGTTTTTTCCCGGTAGCGACTGCGACGCCGTAATCGGCACTCACGTCGCCCGTCACAGTCGAAAGCGAAACACTCGCATCAAGCGTCACCGGTAACCACGCATTGACGTCGCCAGTCACTGACTCGGCGCGCACCGGGTCGGTGCCCATCAGCGTGGTCATGCGAATGTCGACACTGCCGTTGACGGTGGCCGCATCCACAGGTCCGACTGCCGTGCCTACTTTGACGTCGCCGTTCACCGTGCGTGCGTGCACAGGAGCGGAGGCGGTGACATTCACGTCACCGTTCATGGTGGTGGCGTCGACCAAAACGCGGGCGGGTACCAGCACCGTCAGTGTGACGTTGGCGTCGGTGGAGCGGCCGAAGAGTTTGTTGAGACCGCTTGAGGAAGAGTGGTACGTCGTGGCCGAGCACGTCCCGTGCCCCCAGATCGCGCAAATGGTCAGGTCGCTGCCACTGGTCACAACCTGAAAATTCATATCACGTTTGGGATTTCCTTTGTGCCACGTTCCCGACGCGGTGACGTGCACTTCGCTGTCCGGCGATGGCCGCACAACAATTTCGCCATTGAGATTGCGCAAGTGGACTGTGCCCGGTGCGGCGAGCGGTCCGGACCAGATGAAGAGCGCGGGATCGGACTTTTCGGAACCGCCGAATGAGCAGGCGGTGGATGTCACGACGGTGAACAGCGCAGCGTGCAGGGTGCGGCGTGCAGCGGAACGTGAAAGAATCGCGTGCATACGTAGTACCTCCATTGCCAGTAATACGACTGCCCCGCGACAGAAGTTTCTTTATGACGCTTCTGTCGCGGGGCAGGGACCATCATCCGGCAAGGTTACAGTTTTCGCAAGTGAATGCTTCCGTTTACAGTGGACAGTTTGATCGTCGGGCCGCCGGTGCCAATCGTGCCGTGCATGCGATGGGCACTGAACGTCCCTTCGACCGTCACCGGAAAGTCGCTCGAGACGCTGCCATTTGTAGTCTCCATGTCGAGGCTCGCATTCGTTGCAGCCGGCAATTCGATCGTAATCGAGCCGTTGACGGTGCTGTAATCGAGACTACTTAAATTAACAATGCCCGAGCGCACGGCCACCTGACCGTTCACTGTCTTGGCGCGCACCGGGCCGCCGGTGGAGCGCGCACTGACGCCGCCATTGACGGTGTTGGCGATCACTTCTGATGCGACGCCGTCAACTGAGACCTCTCCGTTCACCGAACTGGCGTCGACTTTCACGCCGGCCGGCAGGGTGATGGTAAACTCGACGGACGCGTCGTTGTTGTTGTTTCCCCAGCCGTGGCGATGCGAATGGTAGCCGTCCTCGTCGCAACTGTCATCGGACCGATAAAGGGCGCACACCAGCACGTCTCCCTTGTTCGATCCCACCTGCGTCACAGTGATCTTGACGTCTTCCGGATTCCCGCGGCGCCACTGTTTGCGCGCCGAGACCTCGACTTTGCTCCCGGAACCGGCTTGCACGTGCACGGCGCCGTTCAAGTTGCGCACGTACACCCAGTGCGCGTTTTGAATATCGCCCGACCAGTGAAATGGCTCTTCAGATTTTTGTGCGAGTGCCGGTGATTCGGCCGCTGCTATTCCGAGTGCGACGGTGATGATGGTGAGAATGTGACGCATAATCAGTTGTCCTTTTTAGAAGAAATGCCGTGCCCGATATAGATATCACCGCTGAACGTTTCGATCGTGATATGCGCCCCGCCGCCACCGATCGTGAACTGCATTTTCTTGCCGTTCATGGACGATGACTGATCTCCGGGTTGCAACGTGATCGGAAACCGGCTCGAGATTTCTCCGTTGAACGTCTGTAAATCGACTTTGGCGCTGGTGTTGGCGGGAATATCGAGTCGCACATCGCCGGAGTGTGCCGACAATTCATAACTGCCCTTCGGGTCGATACTCCCGGAATACGTAACATCCCCGCTGGTGGTTTCAGTGACCAGTTGCGTGAGTTGCATACGGTGCATCACGATCTCCCCACTTACTGTATGAGCCGAGAGTTCTCCAATCACATCATCGATCTCGAGATCACCGCTGGTGGTTTCAATGCGACTGCGACCGCGCAGTTTGCTGGCGCGAACTCCTCCCGAAACGGTCTGTACGGTCACGCGATTCGTTGCATCGTTCACTTCGATGTCCCCGTTGACCGAGGTGATTTGTACTTCGCCTGCGGTGGCCGTCACTCGCGTGTCACCGGAGATTGAATTGGTCTGTACCTGCGTACCAAACGGTACCATCACCTCGTAGTGCGCCTCGCCCATGCCACCGTGACTGCCGCGGGCATTGAGCGATACTCGGCTGCTGCTGAGCGATGCGTCAATAGCGCCTCGCTCGACGCCCGCGATGATCTTCATCTCCGATCGCGACCAGCCGGTGACTACGATGTCGCCCGAGAAGAGACGCAAATCCAACGATCCACCTTTCGAGAAGGCGAACGTCGTGTCCAGCCGCGATCGTCCATCGCGCTGCGCGTGCACAGCAGTCGGCAGGGTGAATGTTGCAGTCGCGGCAATCATCGCGACACTTCGAACCATATGTCTCATAGGAAAATCCTTAATGTGTGGCATCAGGAACGGGCCGCCATTTTCGCAACGCCACGCAACACTTGTAGCTTGCTGTCGTAGGCGTGGTTCAATCGGTCGGCGAGAAATACGCTTGCCGGATTCCTGGCAAGTGCGGCTTTGCTTTCGGCGATGGCCTTGTCAATAACGGTCAGATTTTTTTCAATTACCGCAATGGTGGTGCTGTCCAGGTCCGCACGACGGTCACGTACAATATTGTGCAGCTCGGCAATTTCGCGATCAAAGGTCTGCTCTGCCGTCGGACGATTTGCCACGGTGAGCACCCGGTTGCCGCGTGCCGTAGTCACAACTCGTTCAGTTGCGGCAACAGTCGCTGGCGTGGCAACGCTGCGGCCGACTGCCCAGTACGTCGCGCCGGCCGTCACGGCCACCAACAGCGACGCCGCAATCGCCAATCGGCGGGCGCCCCAAGTTGTCCCATGTGATATAGGCATCGCCGTATTTAAATCCGGCACGAAGTGTTCGCCGGTGATCCGAGTCGTGAGTGACACCACCGGCGATTCAATTCGGCTTTCAATTCCCGACCAAAGATCCCGCGATGGCGTGAGCACAGGCAGCTCGCCGGCATCACGAACAATCGCACGGAGGTCGGTCACCAATGCGGCACAGTCGGCGCAGTGACGCAGATGCGAGCCAGCGGCAACACGAGCCGCCGCGCCAAGCGTGTTCCCGTCGAGATAGTCGGGGAGAATCGCCTGGAATTCTTCGCAACTCATTGTGTAGTTCATTGGATCAGTCATGCGGTCAATACCTCTCTGAGCAACTTTCTGGCGCGATGCAGTTGAGCCTTGCAGCCACCGGAGGTGACGCCGAGCATCTCGCCGATTTCTTCGTGTGTATAGCCTTGGACGTCGTGCAGTACAAACACCTTCCTGGCACCGGGCGGGAGTGTCGCGATCGCCCGTTCGAGGTCAATCGAAAGTCCCGGCACTTCCATAGGTCGTTCGTGACTGTGATCGAGCGTGTCCATATCCTCAACGCTTTCGTCGAGGCGATCGCGCCGCCGGCGTTCGGATTGCCGGTTGTTCAAGACCACATTGACCGCAATCCGGTGCAGCCAGGTGGTGAACGCACTTTCGCCCCGGAAGAGCGCCAGCTTTTCCCACGCCCGCACGAAGACGTCCTGCGTCAGCTCCTCGGCGAGCGTACGATCGCCGGCCATCCGCACACACAGTGAGAACACGCGGCTGGCGTGGGCCCGGTAGAGTCGCTCAAAGGCTCGGCGGTCCCCGCGTGAAGCGAGGGCAACGTCGTCTTGTGGAGCGGACTCGTGTACGGGTTCGTATTGCAGCGGGACCGCCATGGCGTCGTCACGTGTTCGGGTGCTTCGTCGTACATCTAATGTTCACCCAATGAGATAGCCGGGCGGCGCCAATGGTTTGAACCAAAGCGACACCTGGACAGGCTATCTTACGTAGGAAGTTGGAGAGCTACCACTGCAAGGGAGTAAAAATGGTGAATTCAAAGCAGGGTCAGGGCGGCACAGCCACCGTCCCACCGCTGCCGAAAATGGAGCAGGGGACGCCGGGTACGACGGCCAAGGCGGCGCCCCCAACTAAGGAACAGATCCGCGAGACGGCACGGAAATCGGTACAGGGGGTCGTCGCCGGAGCGGTGGGCGGGACCGACCAGCCGGGGAAGCTGGCAGTTGAAGGGAGCTCGGTCGCCCATGAGGATAATTCAAATCTCATTCCACCTCAGGTTGCAGAAATCTCCCTGGCCTTCTTTTTCACGTTTGCATTTATCGCCGTCTTCTGGCCATTGGCCCGTGCCTTTGCGCGGCGCATTGACCGGAAAAGCGAGAATATGCAGGTCAAGGGAGCGAACATCGAGCCGCAGTTGCGGCAGTTGCAGGAATCAATCGACGCGATGGCTATCGAGATCGAGCGGATTTCGGAAGGGCAGCGGTTTACGTCAAAGCTGATCGCTGAGCGTAAGCAGTAGCAGGGCGGATACGCGTAGTGTCGTGACGGCAAGGCGTGTGAGTCGCGCCGGGTGTGCGCGCTCCAGCTCTGGCGCGGCATCACGCAACCAGTCCCGCTCCGACCGCGCCGGCGTTGCCGCCAACGCACCGAGTGCGTTTTCTGCGCCCGCGCCAATCGCCTGCGCGACCGCGGCGCGCAAACGCGCGATGTCACGTCCAATCAATATTTGATCGTGTGGCCTCGCGCTGGCCAGGATTTTATTTGCACGCTGTAAGACGGCGCGGCGACCGCGTGACGCTGCGCCGGTAAGGCCGCTTGCGGATTCTGCCTGCCGTGCATTGATCCAGCGACTCAGCGCAGCGCGAGCGGCGTTCACGTCTGTTAGTCGCGGAGCGATGCTGTCACCAGTCGCTGCCATCGCAAGCGCAAGTAAATCGCGCGGCCGCACGCTCACCACGAAACCGCTGCGATGGGCAAGTCCCGCTAAGGTGAAGGTGCCGCCAGCATCGGCGATCACGGCAAGAAAACCATTGCGAGTTGCGCGACAGCTCACGGGCTCACCGTTGCACGCCTCCGACGACTTTTCAGAGTCACGCCACGATAGTACAATCTCGCGGAGGTCCTCGCTCTCGTCAGAGGGCTGTACGGCCGCTTTGAACGCGCGGCGTTTGCGCGCGAAGACACCGTGAATCGCCAACGCCCGCGCTGCCCGCGGCTGCGGGCCAATCCCATATTCGAACACGGTCGTATGAAGCGACCCAATGCGGGCGACGCGTCCGACCCGTTGCTCGAGCGCCGCTGGCGTCCAAGGGAGATCGAGATGCACAACAACGCCTGCGCCCTGAAGATTTACGCCTTCGCTAAGGACATCGGTGGTCACGACGAGTGAAATGCTATCAGCGCGACTGTCCATCGACTGAGCAGTTTCAGGTCCGAGCGCCAATAGAATATCGGCGCGCGGCCGAGCACCGCTGGCAGTTCGGGCGCCGTGTGCTGTTAGTAATGCGACTCCTGCGTGATTGCGGAGTTCACGAAACAATGAGGTAGCGGTCGCGGCGAAGGCGGTAAAGGCGACGACGCGCATATTCGGATGATGGTCGCGAATATTCAATAGCACGCGCGCCCGATCCGAAGCATCGCGAACAACCAGCGGCGAAATGCGCTCACGCAACGAACGCACCGCATCGAGATGGGTGCACAAAGTAATTCGCCAAGTGTCGGCGTCAGCAGCGCACGCTTTAACAAAGAGCGGAAAGGCAAGTTGAACAGAGTCGTCCCCGACGACCCACGCACGAAGCTCAGCCCGCGTCGGCATACGCCCCGCCTCGAGAATGGCATCGAACGCCGCACCGCGTTGCAATCGACGCGTGAGTGCTGTGTACAATGCGGCAAGGCTCGAAGCCCAGCAACGTACGAGCGTAACAGCGAGAAGCGCCCGGGCTTCACGGCCATCGAGCGCCGGAAGCGATGGCGGAAGCGTCCGGATTGCCTTTGTGAGATCAATGGTCGACGGCGCTGCAACCCAGTGCGGACCAACCACACTCGGTCGTTCTTGCGTCCGGTCGGCGCGCCGAACAATGCATCGTGAACGTGCGCCATCATCCAGTGCCACGGCACGCGGTCCAAGAAAAAGCGACAGGAGCGTATCGAGCTCTGCACGACGATTGCGAACCGGCGTGGCTGATAGTAGCAAAACATTCGAATTAGATGTCAACTCTGCCAGCCGGCCGAACCTCGCGGCCGAAGGATTGGAGGCGTGATGCGCTTCGTCGACAATGACCAACGCTGGGCGGTTATCGTCGAGCGCAATCTCGCGCCGGCTCAATGTTTCGAATGAGACAAACGCGACTGGCACCTCGGCCCGCAATGCG
>JANYKA010000185.1 GCA_025358315.1 Gemmatimonadota bacterium
CAGTGCGCGCTGCTACTTCAACCACGGGGAATGGAAGCCGATCACCAGCGTGACCGACACCATTCCCGTAAAGGGCGAGGCGCCGCGCGTGACCGTGCTGGAGTTTACCGAACATGGCCCCATCGTCGCGGAAGATCCTGCTCGCCAACGCGTGTTCGCACTGCGGTTCGTCGGTTCCGAACCGGGAACGGCAGGCTATATGGCGTCGCTCACGCTCGACCGGGCGAAGAACTGGACAGCGTTTGTCGAGGCCGCCAGCCGGTGGCGGTTGCCGACGGAAAATCTTATTTACGCCGATACGGCGGGAAACATCGGCTGGGTAGCCTCAGGATTGATGCCGATTCGTAGCTGGAGTGGGCTTCTACCGGTGCCAGGAGACGGACGCTACGAGTGGAAAGGTTTTCTCAACGTCACGGAGCTGCCGCAGTCATATAATCCAGCCAGCGGTTTTATTGTCACCGCGAACAACAACATTCTGCCCCCGGGCTATACGAAGCCGATCAACTACGAATGGGCCGCGCCATATAGGGCAGACCGTATTCGTTCTGTGCTCGAAGCCAGACAGAAATTTTCCATCGACGACTTCAAACGGCTGCAGCATGATGAATACTCGGCGCCCGCAGCGACCCTCGTGCCAGTGTTGCTTGCGGCGGCCGACCGGCGCGGCGCAAGTGCACGGCCCGAGGTGGTCGCGCTTAGGTCGTGGAACTTCGTGATGGAGAAAGACCAGGCGGCGCCAGCGATCTACGAGACTTGGCTCCGTTCGGTGCGCCATCGCTTGACCGTGATGCTGTTGCCACCCGAACTCGCTGAGATCGTGGTGCGTGAGTTTGAACTCGAAACGATCGCTGACCTGATCAAGAAGCCCGACGTGAATTTCGGGCCACATCCGGACGCGGCGCGTGATTCACTCGTCCTCGCGGCCCTCGACGACGCGATGGTGATCCTGTCCACTTCGCTCGGCGCCGACGCGACGAAATGGAAGTGGGGCGACATGCATCTGGCGCCATTCAAACATCCATTTGTGAGCGAGTTCGATCTTCAGCCGGCGCGCCGCGGAGGCGACGGCACGACGGTGAACGCGACATCGAGTTCGATCGGGTACCAGCAAAACGTCGGTGCATCGTATCGCGAGATTATCGATCTCGCGAACTGGGATAACTCGTGGGCCACCAGTACGCCGGGGCAAAGCGGGCAACCGGGCAGTTCGCATTACGGTGATCTATTGGAGTTGTGGCGGAACAATCAGTACTTTCCGCTCGCGTATTCACGGGCGAAGGTCGAACAGCTGACGAAGCACGTCATGCAGCTAGTTCCGGCGGTGGGCAAGGACTAAACGGGCCGTTAATTCCGCAGCAGTTCACCTATACGGTCCCCGCCGCCATCGATCCGCCATTCGACGTGGCCGCGCGAGCCGACCAGCATCACGGTGACGCCATGCTCGATGTCGCCCGTGGACTCGTTGCGCCGCCGGCCGATGCCGAGGACATCGAGCACATGTTCAACGTTGGCCACACTTCCCGACAACACACGATCGCCACTGGCGAGGGCCCAATGCGAGGCAAGGGATGACAACCGGTCGGGTGTATCGCGCCACGGATCCAGCGTGATGACAATAAGCGGCATGTCGGCTCGGCCGGCGGTCTGACGCGCGCGGAGAATATCATTCACCACTGTAGGACAAACGGTGCTGCAGTGGCCGAATGCCACGGTGATCAGCGCCGGCTGTCCGCGCAGATCGGCTAACGACACCAGCGTTCCTTGTTGATCGATGAGGACCGTGGACGGTGGCACGAGATCGAGCCGCATCGGAATACCGGAGCCGCGTAGCACCGTTGGATGGCCACGCGCCCACGCCCGTTCCACGCGGACGCCGAGAAAGACCATGCCGATGACGGTCGCCGCCGCGACGCCCGCCGCGGCGAGGCGCCAGCGTCGCACGGCGTGCAGTCGCTCCAGATCGCGCTGCAACGTACGCCCCCACACGGCGGCCAGCACTCCAAGCATTCCTATCGGTTCGCCGATCAACAACACCCATCCCCCGGCGTCGGGCAAACCACCGGGTGCGGATCCGAAGCAGGCCGCGCGCGTGCGAGACAGCCACTCCGGTTCCGCAGCGCCGGCGGGCCAGAACGCCAGCGCCCACCACGCTGCTGTGATCGCGAGGATCAACAGCAGCGCGATGAGCGCGGGGCTCGGCCGTTCGGCGCCCCCCTTGGAGGGGACTACCCGATCTTCCATAGAAAGGTCAACAGCTTCCAATTCGTGAAATAGTACAGCATGAACGCCAGCAGGAACACGCCGACCAGCACCACCGTGCCCGGCGTCGGTCCCCATCGGCCGTTGCTCGGCGCGTGGAGTTGGGCGTTCAGTTCGTCGGCGTTTGCCGCATGTACGGGCGGGCGCGTGAGCCCCTGCGGAATGCCGACCACGTCTACACCCTGCGGGAACTCGGTGATCCGCTCACCGAAAAATACCGACTTCACGGCGATGAGAATGAACGACAGCGCGCCGGTCACGGCGATGATGCCACCGATGCCCATCATCGCGAGGAAGAAGTCCACTGCCGGGTTAAACGGCACGTCGAATGGTGCCTGCGAAAACGAAATGTCCCAGTGCCTCCGCGGTACACCAAAGCTGCCGGCGAAGGTCATTCCCGTTTCAACAAGTAACATGCCGCCGGCGAACATATATGGTTGCAGCTTGGCCAGTTTCCAGAACGCCACTTTGCGCTGGAAGATGAGCGGAAGCAAATAGTAGGTGGCGCCCATGAACGCCATCGCGGTGCCGCTGACGACCGTAGCGTGAAAGTGCCCTGGAATGCGCAGCGTGTTATGCGCGATAATATTGATCTGTTCTGTGCCAATCGTCACGCCGGTGATGCCGCCAAAAAAACCGAACACCACCACCGACAGGATCAGCGCCGAGAAACCGGGATCACCCCACGGCGCGCGGCGCAACCATCCGAATAAACCGTCGTTATAGCCACGCAGTCTCATGCCCAGCTCCATTCCCGCTGGCACAGTAAAGCCGTGCACCATCGACGCGAGCACGGCCATATACATGAAGTACGAGGTATTCACGATCTTCCACGCCGAGCCAAACCCAGGGTCAACGAGGAGGTGGTGGGCCGACGCCATCGAGATGAACAGGATATACAGCACGAACGCCGAGCGACTCACTTTCTCGTTGAGCACGACGGCGCCCACCGTGAGCCCGCCGAGCATGTACCAGATCGCCACCATTGCCGCAACGTTGATCTGTTGCGCCGAGTGGCCGAGCGCCCACCAGAGCAGGCGATAGATCTGCGGATCGATGGCCTTGATCCACCCCATCGACCACATGAAAGTCGGGATGTATACCGCAGCGCCGTGTACCAAAGTGATTACCGCGATGATCGCAGCGGTCATCGCGCCGTACACCACGAGAGGCATGGACCCGACGTACGTCTTTTCGCGTTTGGCGATCGTGAGCGTGGCGAAGAACTGGCCTACCACGCACAGCGCGCCGACGGCGAACAGAATGATCCCGAGATAAAACAGCGGGTGCGCCTTCAGCGGCGGATACGATGTATACAACACGTCGGCGCGGCCACTCCACTGCATCGCTTCGACGAGCAGCGATCCGACGAGCATCAGGCCGAAGTTGAACCAGCCGAATCGTGGCGCCGCGGGCCGCGCATTGAGTAGCACAGTGGCCGCGAACCAGAGCACCGCCATCTCGAAGTAGATGATAAAGAAGATCAACATGTTCATGCCGTGCACACCGAGGATGCGGTAATACCACACCGCCGGCAGAAGGTGCACGGCCTGCCAGCGCGTCAGTACCAGCAGGAGAGCAGCGATGGCGCCGACGAGCAGCGCGACCACCGCCACGACGGCGTTGACGCGGATCAGACGCTCGGCTTGAAGGTTGATCTTGCGAGCCGTCACGGGACAGATACGAAATGCAGCGGCGGCCGGCGTCGGGAACGTCGCGGGTACGGGAAAAGCGTTCACGGTGTACCGGCCTGGCGAATGCGCGCGGCGCCGTTGTCGGCGGCCACGCGGCCTGTGGAATCGACGACAATCACGCGGCCGACCATCGTATGATGGCCGATGCCGCAGAACTCGTTGCAGATGATGCGGAAGTCGCCCGCAGCGGTCGGCGTCACGCGCAGGCCGTAATCATAGCCGGGGACCACCGCGAAGTTGACGTTGAGCGGGAAGAGCGAGAACCCGTGATTCACGTCGAGCGAAGAGAGGTGCAGCATGTACTGCTTGCCCTGCTCGAGTTTGAGAATCGGGTACCACTGAAAGGTGAGTCCGACGAGATAGACGTCGGCTCCCGGTGGCGGCTGCACGATCGGGAGCCCGCGATCCTCGCCCACCTTGTATTTCGTGGCGAAGGCCACGGTGCGCAAATAGAATGCCTTCGGGTCCACTCGGCGCCGTACGCCCGATGGATTCTGGCCACCCTTCCAGTGCCAGAGCGGCATCATCGCAAACAGCACGATGCACCAGGCGAACGCGATCCCAACCCAGACTTTTTCGGCTTTGTGCGCGGGCTTCCACCAGACGCCCGGTACGGCTTCGAGTCCAGTATGAACTCTGGTCAGCATAAGTGCCTCTTAGGGTAGGGTGCTTGTCGGCATGGAAAGAATTTCCCACAGACCCCATCCAGTGAAGACCCCGAACATCACGAGGAGTCCGAGGGCGAGGAGGAGATACATGTTGTCGAACAGCCGCTGTCCGAGCGGCAGCTTCTCGACAGATTCCGGCGAGTCATTGGGAGACGGATCCATTCGGTTTTCTCCTGGATGAGAGACGCGTGGCACGGATTGTTTGGCGCGCGGCGTCTGACGCGCGTGAGTTCTGACTGAGCAGGGTGGCGATTGTTGTCTTCGTGAAGAACGCGTCAACCGGGGTGGCGACGCGCGACCAGCGCTTGTGCAGCACACAGGAATGCTTGTCACTGCACGTTGGGCGACCGAGGAGGCAGCGCCGTTGACGGACCGGTTCGAACGGGGCGATGATCTGGGCGAGTGTGACTTTTTCAGGAGGGGCGGAGAGCTGGAACCCTCCCTTTGGCCCCCGTGCGGACTGCAGGACTCCGGCCCGTACAAGGGAGTGCAGCGTCTTGGAGAGGTAGTTCCGGGGACAGTCAAGCACGCCGGCGATTTCATCGACTCGCACGGGGCGCTGGTCGGCACCGGAGGCGATGCACAGGACGGCGTGAATGGCTTGCTGCGCGGTGCTGGAGAGCCACATCGAATCGGATTCCTCGAAAGATTCTAGCGAACATCATGTCGATATGATAAACTTAATGCAAGCCCAACCATTCATGCGATCTTTCGAACGCGCCTTCCGGCGCCTCCTCGCCACTCTTGATGCCGCTGCCACTGCGGTGTACGGATGCGCGTGGAATCCGTTCTATCAGAGCGGCACCGTTGCGGTGGCGATGCTGCTCGTACTCATTGGTACGGGCCTGTACCTCCTCCTCTTCTACCGCCTCGGTGCGCCGGCGGCTTCGGTCGGACGCATGGCCGCCGACCCATGGCTCGGTGCCTGGCTCCGTAGTCTTCATCGCTACGCCTCTGATGTCTTTGTACTCGCCGTCGCTGTGCACGCGCTGCGGATGTTCGCCCAAGCGCGAAGCTGGGGGCCGCGCACTCTGGCGTGGGTGTCCGGCCTGGTGCTGTTTGGAGCCGGACTGCTGTGCGCCTGGACCGGATTCGTCATGGCGTGGGACAGCTTCGGCGAGCGACTCGCCCGCGAGGGAGGACGCCTGCTCGACGCGCTCCCCGTATTCTCCGAGCCGCTCAGCCGCATCTTCGCCGGCGACGGACCGGTGCCGAGCGCATTCTTCTTTGTGAACATGTTCATCCATATCGCCGTTCCGCTGGCGATGGGCGCGGGCCTGTGGCTACACGTATCCCGCCTCGCACGCCCGGCACTGTTGCCGCCGCGCCGGTTGATGTGGGGCATCATCGGCGCACTCGTCGCCGCGGCGGTGATCGTGCCGGCTCCGCTCGGGGCGCCGGCCAACCCGTTCACGCTCGCGACCACAACGCCCACCGATCTCGTGGTCACGTGGTGGTTGCCGTTCTCTGAACGCTTGTCGCCGGGTGCAGCGTGGAGTGTCGTCCTGATCCTCTCTGCCGTCGCCCTATTTGTGCCCCGCTTCACACGCCGGCCGCGTACGGATGCGTTGGCGCCGAGCGTCGTGGACCCGCGGCTTTGCACGGGGTGCAATCAGTGCCCGCAGGACTGTCCATGGGACGCGATAACGATGGTGAAGCGTGCCGACGACCGCTCCACGCTGGTGGCGCTGGTAGATCCTGCACGCTGCGTGAGTTGTGGAATCTGCGCCGGCTCGTGTGCGCCGATGGGCGTCGGCCCGCCGGGACGCACCGGACGTGACCAGCTCAGTGGAATTCAATCCGCCGCGCGCACGGCGCGCACGGCGCGCTCGGACGTCAGTGCAAACTTCGGTGCGCATGGTGACGCGGTGCAGATCGTGGCCATCTGTTGTGAGCAGGCGCCCGCGTCGCACGTCGCGGCACTGCGCCAGCGCGGCGCGCACATACATACGGTGTCGTGCGTCGGTAACTTGCACACGTCGGTCATCGAGCTGTTCGTGCGGCAGGGCGCTCCGGGCGTGATCGTGTGCGGGTGCCCGCCGCGCGACTGCATCAGTCGCGAAGGGCCGAAGTGGCTTCACGAGCGCGTGTTCAACGATCGAGAGGCAGAGTTGCAGCCGCGTGTTGATCGTCGACGGATTCGAATCGCGACGCTCGCACCAGGTGGCCAGCGCGCGTCACTCGACGCGTTCGACGATTTCGCGCGCGCCCTCGCCGCGCTTGACCGTCCCACGCGCGAAACCGACATTGACTTCGAAGTGCTCTGTGATCCGGTGCCGATCGGTGCCGACGGGAAGGACTCATGACTGCACTCTTGCGCATCGTGCGGCTCGCGGCCGCCATCGTGGCCACCGTCGTCGTGGTCGGGCTAATTGCCCGCGCTTCTGCTGCGCCTGTGTCCTACCACGACGGCACGTCGGCCCGTCTCCGGCTGTCGTGGAGTGCGCGTCCCGAGCGCATCGAGATTTGTCGCACGCTGTCACCGGAGGAGCTGGCGCAGCGCGAGGAGCACATGCGTCAGCGGGTCGAGTGCGACGGGCGCTTCGCGACCTACACACTACGCATCGAGTCCGACGGGCAGCCCATCGGCGAAACCACGGTGCACGGTGCCGGCCTGCGCCACGACCGCCCAATATACCTGCTCCGGGAGTACGACGTGACGCCCGGCGTGCATCGCGTAAGCGTGTCGTTCACACGCCGTGAGAAGACCGACGACGACGCCGCAGCGTTCGCGAAGACGACAATCACCGAGGCAGACACCGGCATCTTCGCCGGACGGGCGCAGCGCGAAGCGGTGGAGCACGCGCGGCGGGCGCGCGCGGCGATCCCCGCGCACCTCCAGCTCGACACGACACTCACGTTCGCGCCGCGCCAGGTCATCATCGTCACATTCGCTCCGGAGCGACGGGCGTTGGTCCTGCTCGCCGCCGGAAGCTTGCCGCAATGATCGCCGACCAGGACGGCCGCGTGCGGCACTGGCTCTACCTGTGTGCTGGCGCCGTCGTACTTGCCGTCATCATCGGAGGCATCACGCGACTCACAAACAGCGGCCTCTCGATCACCGAATGGCTGCCGGTGTCAGGGGTGCTGCCTCCGTTGACGAGCGGCGAGTGGCGCGACGCATATCAGCGTTACCTGGCGATACCCGAGGCACAGACGGTGCACCGCGGGATCACCATCGCCCAATTCCAGCGGTTGTTTGCGTGGGAATGGGTGCACCGACTGCTGGCGCGCGTGGTCGGATTAATTCTGGCGCTACCGTATTTCGTGTTGCTTGCACAGGGTCGCATTCGGGCAGGGTATCGCGCACGTCTGTTGCTGTTGCCGGTTCTTGCCGCTGCGCAGGGCGCGATGGGGTGGTACATGGTGAAGAGCGGTCTCGCGGTGCGCGTCGACGTCAGTGCGTATCGGCTGACGGTGCATTTCGCGTTGGCGCTCATTATCTATCTCATCGCGTTGTGGACCGCACTCGATCTGCAGCCCGCCGCGGCCGACGCGACGCCCGCGCCGCCCGCGCCGCCCGCGCCGCCACGTCTGCGACACGCGTTTTTCTGTGGCGCCGCGCTGACCTTTGCGACAGTGCTCTCCGGCGCATTCGTCGCCGGCCT
>JANYKA010000190.1 GCA_025358315.1 Gemmatimonadota bacterium
TACGCCACGCGCGATCAGCGGCCAGAACAAATCGTCCGCACCGCTGGCGAGCGTCAAGTTGGAGAGCTTCCACATGCACCAAAGAAAGCCAACACACCCCAGTACGATCAGCGGCCGTGCGTCGAATCGTGAAGCGAACCGGCCAAGCACCGCCATCGTTACCGCCGAGGCAATAGCGCCGGGCAGAATCACCAGCCCCGTCTGATTTGCCGTGAAACCGTGCAGCCCTTGTAAAAATACCGGCAAGACAAACACCGAACCGAATAATGCAAAACCGAGTAGCGCGGCCATCGCAACTCCGGTGCCAAGTTGACGGCTCTTGAGCACGCGGAAATTAATCACTGGCTCCGGGGTGGTCAGTTCGTGCCAGACCAGTAGTATGAAAGACGACAGCGCCGTCACGGCCATAGCCGTGACGAATCGCGATTCAAACCAATCGAAGCGTTCGCCGCGTTCCAGCATCAGCTGCAGCGACCCGACCCCCACCGTCAGCAACCCGACGCCAAGCCAGTCCACCGTCTCCGCCTTTTGCGCGTGTTCGGAGTCCGGTACATATCTCCAAACCAGCAGACCGGCGAGCGTTCCCAACGGCAAGTTGATGTAGAAAATCCACGGCCAATTAAAGTTGTCGACGATATATCCGCCAAGCGTCGGTCCGAGTGTCGGGCCGACCATCACGCCAATGCCAAACATCGCCTGGCCGATGCCGACTTCTTTCGGCGGGAACGCTTCCCAGAGGGTGGACTGCGCGGTGGACAGCAGTCCGCCACCGCCGATGCCTTGCACAATGCGCCAGAACACAAGCCCGCCGAGCGATGTCGCCGCGCCGCAGAAAAATGAGCTGATCACGAAAATCGTGATCGACATCGTGAGATAGCGTTTGCGGCCGAAATAGGACGAGAGCCATCCGGACATCGGAATGATGATGACGTTCGCGATGATATATCCGACCGAGACCCATGAAATTTCATCGAGGGTCGCGCCGAGATTTCCCATCATGTGGGGAATAGCCACATTCACGATGCTCGTGTCGATCAACTCGAGCATCGCCGCCATCGTCACCGCAATCGCGATGAGATACTTGTATCTGTATTTGTCGGGAACTGCCGTGCCAGGCATGTCGCGCCTACTTGGTCAATACATGCGCCGTGACGCTCATGCCTGGACGCAGCGGCCGATCTGCCCCGCAACCTTTCGTGACTTGAATGCGGACGGGAACACGCTGAACGACTTTCGTAAAATTACCGGTCGAGTTATCGGGTGGCAGTAGTGCGAATTTTGCGCCGGTCGCCGCGCTCAGGCTTTGTACCTTGCCCTCGGCGTGGCAGCCGGAATATGAATCCACTTCAATTTCTACGGCTTGCCCGACGCGGATGGTGGCGAGTTGCGTTTCTTTGAAGTTCGCATTGACGTACACACCAGTATCGGCGACGAGTGTTAGCAACGGTTGCCCAGGCTGCACGAGTTGCCCGATCTCGATCTGCTTGCGGCTCACCGTGCCGTCCAATGGGGCGTCGATCTTGGTGTACGACAACTGCAGGGCCGCATTTTCGTGCATGGCCCTCGAACCGGCGAGTCGCGCCTGGGCGAGCTTGGATCCCGCTTCGGCGTTGGATAACTGTGCAGTGGCGGAATTTGCCTGACGTTCGACGACGGCAAGGTTCGCATTCGCCTGATCGAATGCCGCCTGTGCCGCGTCGAGCTGCTGTTTCGACACAATTTGTTTGACGACCAGCTCCTTGAACCGGCTTAGATCTGCGGCAGCCTTCGCCTGTGCGGCGCGCGCCGACAGAATTTGCGCGTCCACCACCTGGCGCTGACTTTGCGCGCTGCGAATCATTGCTTCAGCTTGGCCATCGACTCCCTTTGTACCCGCCGCCGCCAGCGCCGCCGCCAGCTCCGCGTCTGCCTGAGCGACGCGAACCGCGTACTCGGCGTCGTCAATCTGCACGAGAACATCGCCGGCTTTCACATGCTGATTTTCAACAACGTTCAATGCTTTTACAAAGCCGCCGACTTTGGCGAGCACTGGCACGATTGAGCCATCAACCTGTGCGTTGTCGGTGGTCTGATGCGACAGCCCGTAGATGTACGTCTTTCCGGCCCACACCAGTGCGCCGAGTGCCACAAGTATGAGTACCGGGAGCACACGATTTTTTTTGCTGGTCGTCGGAGTATCTGGTGCGGGAGTAACGGTCGAAGCCATTGGACAATGTTCTCTGAGAAAAGTGAGGCGAGTTATGGAAGATCGGTGACGGTGCCCTGCGCGCGCGCCAGCGCCACACGGGCGGATTGGACGGCGGCCCGCGCATCGATCACCTGCGTGCGTGCCGCATTGAGGCTGATGGAGGCGGTAATAACGTCTGCATTGCCGGAAACACCGGCGCGAAAGCGATCGCGAGCCTGCGAAAGCTCCTGGTCGGCGAGACCCAAGCGTTCTTCGTTTGCGGTGAGCTCCTCGCCCGCCGCTGTGAGGTCGAACAGGGCGCTGCGAACTTCGGTCCCTGCCTGAAGCGCGAGATCGCGTTTGCGAACGTCGAGTTCCTTGATGGCCGAGCGCTGTTCGTCAATGCGCCCTTCGCGGTGAAAACCATCAAAGATTGGCACGGCGAGTTGCACGCCGACCGTGTACGTATTGAGTAAATGATCCGTGGTCTTTCCCGTGGCGCCTTGATCGGCAAAGGCGGCCAGTGACGGCAGCCGCTCGGCTCGCAGCGCACCGAGCTGGCGCTCGCTGGCCCGGATCTGCTCGTCTGCGGAGCGAAGGTCGGCGCGTGTGCGCATCGCCACTGCCGTGGCATCGGCTTCATTCGGAATGGCAGTCGTCGTTGGCAGGCGGAGGAGCGTATCACTGAGTACCACCGGCGTACCGGCCGGCAGGCCAAGGGCGCGCGTGAGCTCCAACAGCGTTCGGCTCCGCTCGTTGCGTGCCACAAGGAGTTGTACGCGCGCCGACGCCAGCTGTGATTGGGCGCGCGTGACGTCGAGGGCAATGCCAACGCCGGCCGAA
>JANYKA010000238.1 GCA_025358315.1 Gemmatimonadota bacterium
GCGTGACGATCTTCGTTTCGGACCCGGAAAGCCCCCAACTTTCGAGTATCACGCCGGCCGCCACAGCTCCGGTGCCGCACGCCAAAGTCTCCCCTTCGACGCCGCGCTCATACGTCCGCATCAGCCATTGGCCATCAGCCCTGGCAGCCACGAAGTTCACATTGGCGCCGGCTTCCAGACTGGCGTGGTGACGAAGCGCTTTGCCCCTGGTTTCCACGTCGACCGCCTCGAGATCGTCTACAAGGACCACCAGGTGCGGGACACCCGTATTGGCAAAACCCATTCGCCGTTCGCCGGCAATAAGCGGGATTCCCGCCTCCGGTCGCAGTCCCTGAACCGGTTGCAGGTCCACCTCTGGCTCTCCGTCACGCAATCGGGCCGAAATCACCCCAGCGTCGGTCGCAAAGCGAAATCCATCTGGTGAGCCGATCCCCAGCTCTGTGGCGAGCCGAGTTGTGCAGAGCGATGCATTGCCACAAAGCTCTCCAAGGCTCCCATCTCGGTTGAGGTAGCGAATCCTAAGTGGTTCTGTTGCATCACGTTGCAGAAAAACAATGCCATCAGCACCCACTCCGGTTGCCCGAGCGCAGATTCTGTCCACGACGGCCGGATCTGCCAAAACACCAGCGTGCTCGTCACGCGCATCAAAAAAGAGAAAGTCATTCCCCGACCCGCTCATTTTCCAGAATTTACGGCCATGCGGGATGGTCACAGCCGGCCGACCATCGCCCACCATCGGAGGCGCGGCACCATGAGAATTGCCTCGCGGACGATGCCCTTGCTCATTTTACTCGTGCCGTGCGTCCGGTCGCTGAATACGATCGGAATCTCCACCCACTTGAATCCCTTCCGTGAGGCCCGGAAACTCATTTCAATCTGAAATGCGTAGCCGTTCGAGCGCACATCATTTAAATCAATTGCTGCCAGCACGCGGCGATGAAAACATTTGAAGCCGCCCGTGGCGTCCCAAAGCTTTAGACCCGTCACGATTCGCGCATAGACGTTGGCCGCATAGCTCAGCACGAGTCGCGACATCGGCCAATCGATAATCGTCACATTGCCGTTGAGATACCGCGAACCAAGCACGAAGTCGGCGGTCTTGGCGGCTTCGAGAAACTGCGGAATGTGCGTCGGGTCGTGCGAGAAATCGGCGTCCATCTCAAAAATCAGTTCATATTCCGGGCGCGCGAGGGCCCACGCAAAGCCATCACGATAGGCGGTGCCAAGTCCCATTTTCCCCGGGCGCCGCAAGAGATGCACCCTAGAGTTCGTGCGGCCAATATCGTCAACGATTTGGCTGGTTCCGTCAGGCGAATTGTCGTCGACGATAAGCATCTCGATCTGCTCATGCTGCGCCAACACCGCGTTAATGAGCGCGCGGATATTCTCCTTCTCGTTGTACGTCGGAACAATAACCAGCGCTTTCTCTGCGACTTCAAGCATGCGCGTGCGCACTCCGCGGCAACGGAGCGACCGGCTTCGCCGGCATGCCCGCGCCATCTGAGTTATCGTCGCGACGGCTCAGCCACCAGCCACTAATTGCCGCGAGCAACGCGATCAACAGCGCCACCAAAGTGATTTTCTTTCCTTTGGCGTACGAATCACTCTGAAAGGTCAACTCAACTTGCTTGGCCCCTTCCGGCAACGGCACGCCAATCAGCAGATAATTCGCACGCTCGGCTACGGCTGCCTTACCGTCAACGGTAGCGCGCCAGCCGGGAAAGTAGTTCTCCGAAACAACGAGCGCCGAACCCTTGGGAGCGGGATTGCTCAACGTGAGCGAAATATGCCCCGGCTCGTAGGTCGTGACGGTCGCAATGATCGCCAGCGGAGTGGGCAGTTGCGTCAGCTCCTTTGCTGCCACTTTCGACGACGTATCGAATACCGCGACGCCGTGCACCGGAAAGTTGGGCGCGCGGAGCGCGTTCCGGAGCGCGTCGTCCGGATACTTAATCATGACGGGAGCGACCCACGCGAACGGTTGCTCTCCAGGCAGCAGATAGAGCGAAAGTTTCGTCCCCGCGGCGTCCAACACTGGCCCGACCACCCGCCTCGCTCCGCTGATCGGCAAGGTGTCAGTATTCGTGAGCACAAACTGGGTGTTCGTCATCGCCCAGAATGTCGGATTGAATGCGGCGTTCCGATAACCATTGTCGAAATCGTCAAGATTCCGATACCGGCCAAGTTCGTTGCCATGATACCCGATCAGCGATTGACGGACGCGATGCGACATCAACCCGTCCACTCCCGCGATATAAGGATCCCCGGGGCCCGCGGGCGCTTCTGGAAGCTCAACCGCAATCACGCGCGCGGGTTGGACGAGTTTCTTCAAAAAGTCTACGGCCAAGTTGCTGGCGAACAACTGCTTTGCGGGTGGCAGGAACTGCCAGTACAGACGTTCCACGCTCCACAAGTCAATCGCGCAAATCGCCACGAGCCCCAGCCCCGCCGTCCGCGCGGTGATTCGCCGCATCGACAGCAGGAGAATCACACCGCTCGTCAGGCCGACAAACAACAGCGAACGGAGCGCGCCGATTTTTAGATCGGTCGCTCCGTCAGCAATGCGTGTTGCGAGATCAGGTGATTGTGCGAGTCCATTCGCCATCGCCGTGAAACCACCCATCAGCGCAAAGAGCGCAATCAAGACGCTACCACCGAGCCATATATACGCAAAACGCGCCGAGAGCTTTCTCGTCAGCAACCGTTCGGTGCCCAATGCCGCCATCACCGCGATCGCCAACGTTGTCACATAAAAAATTGTGCTCGGCGCTCGAAACACCTTGGTGCCGGGAACGATCGCGTAAATAATCTTGAAGAATGGTGTGCTGCCGCCGAGAGCCCACAGAAGCGAAATGATCGCCACACCGAGCCAGAACTGGAGAAATCGCTTGCGAGCCCCTGCCCAACCGGCGCCGAATGCAGCGGTCGCGAGGAGGAGCACTGAGGCTCCAACGTATTCACTATGGAAATGAATATTATTGCGCCCCCAATAGTTATTCAGTATCCCCGAGAACTGTGGGAGATACGTATTGATGAGCTCTTCGAGCGGGAATGAGAAACTTGTCGAGAACTCCCAGCCTGGCGAGGTCGCGCGTGGTGACCAGGGTTGGTATTCGAACACCGGCAAATATTGAATCGCGCCAATCAACATGCCGACCATGACCGCGGCCAACGCCAAGCCCAACCGTTTGAATGCAACATCGCGCGCGAGCGCTTCGTCACCGAGGCCGCCGAATGCGAGAAACAGTGCCCAGGCGCCCGCGGTGAGTAGCAGGTACTGCAACAGTTGCGGATGCGGCGAGAGCACCGCGAGTCCAATGACCAACGCGAGGACGCCCCATGCCCACTTCTTTCCGTCGCGCATTCCCCACGTGAGAATCAGCAATGTCACCGGGAGGAGCGCCGACACGAACAGTTTGCCGTCGTGGCCTGCGGATATCAGCGACGAAACAAAGCCGCCCATCATATACGCCATTCCACCGACGAGCGCCGCATAAAACGAAATCCGCGCCGCGTGACGGAGGAACCAATATGTCGCCAAGCCGCACAGCACAAAATGGAAAATCATTCCCCACGTCATAGCGATGTCCACTGGCAAAATAAGACGCAGAAGAAATGTCGGATAGAAAATGTCGCCGTGCATTGCCCCGATGAACGGCATGCCGCCAAAGAGATACGGGTTCCACTGCGGAATGCTTCCGTGCGCCTTGAAATAACTTGCGGCGAATTCGCGAAACGCATACCCCGCTTTGTATTGATCGCTGTTGATGTTGCCGAGGAACTTGCCGGCCAGCGCTGGATACGCGAGCAACATTGCCGCGACGGAGTATGCTAGCGTCGCCCAAAGTGAGGCAAAGTTGGGAGCGGCGGGTGCTGGTTCGCCGTTGGCGATAGGTGACAGTTTACGGGCCATTCGAGGGGTCGATGTGTGGTGTTGTACTACGAGCGGAACGGGCAATTCGGCCTGCAACCAGATAGAGCATTCCCGGTGCGGCCTCCAGTATGGTGAGCCAAAGGCGGGAGACGATTACGAGCAGCGCAGCTGAGGCACCAACTTCGAGGTGCGCCAAGAAAAGAAAGTTCGTCAGCGAAGCTTCGCGTACACCGATTCCGGCTGGAGCAAACAACACGGCATATCCAATCACATATGCCAAAGTGAAAACTGCGATATAAGACGCGGTAGTGCCACTAGCGGACCCAAAGAGTGAAATCGCCAGCATCCGAAATGCCACGCCATACAGCACCCAGGCAATCGAGCAGCCAATGAGTGCGGCAAAGACGGCGGTGACGGGAACGTGCGGTTCTGGAAAGTCGCGACCGCTCAACCGCCGGACTATTCGGGCGCCCCACGGCAGAATCCACGGTGTGGCGAGCGCGGTGATCGCCGCCAGAATCGAGAGCGGAAGGAATCCCGCTCCGCCAAGCGCTCTTCCACCAGCGATCACAGTGACAATGCATCCCGCGAGCAAGTTGACAAGATTCACGACGAGCGACGACCCAACGGCTGCCGTTGGCGTGACGCCTTTCTCCTGCGCCATCACGCCCATCGCACCGATCTGCCAGATGCCCCCCGGCACATACTTGCCGAGGTTGGAAACGAACCAGATGCGGGTTGCATCGCGCCACGAAATGTGTTCACCCCAGGCGATCACGGTTTGCCGCCACGTTTCGATTAGTACGGCATAGCTGACGAACACCACTGCGCCGGATAACGCGAACAGACCCCAGTTGGGATGCACCGTCGCCTTCAGCGCGAGGAGCTCACTCCACTGTCCGACGAGATTTCTCCCATAGAAGATCAGCACCACAAGCACCAGCAAAGTGCCAACGACCTGACGTCCTCTAGTCAGCATTCCGCACCCGTTCGTAAATCGCTTTGTATCGTGCAGCGACGGCCGCCGGTGAGAACCGCGCCAGTGCGGCAGCTCGACCGGCTCGTCCAAGCGCCGCGCCGCGCGCCGGATCAGTGATCGCACCGTCCATCGCAGTGGCGAGCGCGACGCTGTCGCCAGCGGCCACGAGTGTGCCGGTAATTCCGTCGTCGATCACGTCCGTGAGGCCGCCGGACCGGAAGGCGATCACCGGCGTCTCGCACAGTTGCGCCTCGACGGCGACCAACCCCAGGCCTTCGCCTTCGCTCGGTACGACCAGCGCCGTCGCTGACCGGTACAAGGGAACGAGCATGTGCTGCGGTAAGGCACCGTGCCAACGCACGCGCGCGGCGAGCCCAAGCGAATTCGCGTGCGTACGCAGTGCTGCCTCGTCGGGACCTTCACCAACAACATCCAGCGTCGTGACCGCTTGCGTGGACGCCATCGCGTCGAGCAGCACGCGAATGCCCTTCTGGGTGTTGAGACGCCCCACGAACAAGAACTGTGCATGGGCGCGCACACCTGCGGGCGAAAACAAATCAATATTGACGGGCATCGGCTCGACCGCAGCGGCAAGAGCGGGCTCCATCGCCGTCGCGCCGGTAGCCAGAAAGGCCGACACGGTTGTCACGGCTGCCGAGCGTTTCATGACGCGACGGAACAACATTGGCGCCCAACTGTTTTTGGCGGCAAGTCGAACATCGGATCCGTGCATCGTTGTTACCATCGGCCGTCCGGACAAAGCACCGAGCACCATTACTCCACTCGGAAACCACCAATGCGCGTGAATTACATCGGGTGCGAATGTCGAGAGCGAACGACGGACGGCGAGCGTACCACCAGCCAGCAAACTGGCAAGCACGGCCTTGCCTCGCAGCGATGTCTGTACTTGCTCGGCCATCGTGCCCGCGTATGCGAGCGTCTCCCACTGCACCGGAGCATAGCGAAAGCGGCGGACGGTGATGCCTTCTATGGTATCAACCAACGGCACTGTCGGCGCCGAAGGTGCCAATACTTCCACCGTCACGCCGATCTGCCCAAGCGCCGTGGCTAGCCGAAGCACGAAGGCGCCGGCCGTATCGCCCGCGTGGCGCGGGAACGAATGGGTGACGAAGAGAACCCGCACGGTTCGTTCCGCTATTGGGCGTCGATGCGCCGGCGAATCTCGCGCTGTTCTGCGCGCAGCGCCGCAACCTGCTCACCGAGCAATCCGGTGGCAAAGAAAATCGATCCCAACAAGAGGCAGGTCTGAATGAGCATCCACATGGCGCGCACTCCCTGCCCCGTCACCAAAAGGACAAGACCAAACACGACGCCAATGGCGAACATCGCGGCGCCAAGAATCCCAAATGCCAAGAGCGGTTTTTGCGCGAATCGCAATTCAAACCACACGGCAAGCATATCGAGCACGCCGATGGGAATCCGCGAGAAGCCGAACTTCGACTTTCCAGCGTTGCGCGGATATAGCGGGACCGGAATCTCCGTCACCGAGTACCCTTGTGCGGCCGCGAGGACGATCATGTAGCGATGCCAGTCGGGGCGTACGGGTTGGTCGGCCATCACTTCGCGGCGATAGGCCTTCACGTTGTTGAGATCGCGCACGGGTATGTGAAAGAGCAACCTCGAGAGACCATTGTAGATCCGCGAGACGAACGCCTTTTCGTAATCGCCCTGTTTGAATCCCGTGACCATATCGGACTCGCCAGCAAGAATTGGCGCCACGAGCCGCGGAATATCCTCCGGCTTGAATTGCAAGTCGGCCGGGAAAAACACCAATACATCGGAACGGGCGGCGAGGTAGCCACTGCGGAGGGCGTCGGCGATTCCCCGCTGAGTGCGGTGCCGAACGGCGCGCAGAAACGAATACTTTGCGCTCAGCTCATCGAGCACCTTCTCCGTCGCGTCGGTAGATCCATCGTCCACCACAATGACTTCGTACGACTCGGCCCGGCCACGAAAAGCGTCAGCGCAGAGCTGCAAAAGGAGCGGGAGGTTTTCGGCTTCGTCCTTGGCCGGAATCAATACCGAGACGTCAACGGTACTCATACGCGTTTCCTCATGCGGGCCGACAGCACCCCGAGTTGGTCCCGATACTTCGCCACGGTGCGACGGGCAATCTGCACGCCATCTCTTTCGAGTATTTCCACGATTGCCTGATCCGTGAGGGGGTTTTTGGGGTTTTCATCGCCCACGAGCTTGTCGATCGTTGCTTTGATGCCGCGCGCCGACACATCGTCGCCATCCGCCTTGGACAATCCGGACGAAAAGAAATATTTGAGAGGCAACACGCCGCGAGGTGTTTGCGCGTACTTCTCATTGGTGACGCGACTGATGGTGGATTCGTGCATCCCGACCGCATCGGCCACTTCACGCAAGGTAAGCGGTTTCAAAAAAGTCACACCCTTCTCAAAAAACTCCCGCTGCCGGTCCACAATAAAATGCATCACCTTGAGCATCGTCTGCCGCCGTTGCTCAATTGCCTGAATCAACCATTGCGCGGCGTTCAACTTATTCGTGATGAACTCCTTGTTCTCACCTTCGAATCGCTTTTTGTCGCGGGCAATCTCTTGATAGACTTTGCTGAGCCGGAGTCGCGGCAGATTGCCATCGTTGATAAATACGAGGTACACGCCGTCGATCTTCTCCACGACCATGTCGGGAATGACATAGTTGTCGGAGCCGCCGGATTTAAGCAGCCCCGGTTTGGGGTTGAGTTTCGCAATTTCATCCGCCGCCTCTTGAACTTCGGCCGCGCTGATCCCGACCTTGCGCGCCACATCTGCCCACCGGTGTGCAACCAGTTCGTCGAAGAACTCACGAACCATGCGTCCTGGCAGCGCCGCTTCGCGGCCCGCGTCGCGTAACTGTAGCAACAGGCATTCTTGCAAATCGCGCGCACCCGTCCCGGCGGGGTCGAGATGCTGCACCACCTCCAGCATCGCGTTGGCCTCGTCTATCGTATAGAACGGGAGGGTTTCGTGATCGCGCCCCTCTTTTTCAGCGGCCTTGGCGATCTGATCGTTGATGCTCTCCAGAATTTGGTCCAGTGAAGCGGAGAGGTATCCGTCATCGCCAATGTTTCCGATGAACTCTTCGGCCAACATGAGTTGACGCGGCGTCAGCTCGAGCATCTGGATCTGTTCTCGCAGATGATCGTCAAGCCGTTCGGTTCCGACCGGAACCGCTTCGAATTGTTCACTGTTGTCGCGCTGGTCCTGCATTCCGCCTTCGGTCTCGAATCCGTTCAGGAGAATCGCCTCCCAATCCGTTTCGTCATCTGTGGTAGCGGCGGGCGACTCCACAAGTATTTCCTGCTCTGCGTCAGACTCGGCCGGGTCGCCGTCCACATCCTCGTCGTCGTTCTCATCGTCGGAGAGATCGAGGAAAGGATTCGTCAACAGCTCCTGCTTCAGGTGCTGCTGCAAATCCAGTAAGGGCATATAGAGCATGTCCATCGCCTGATACAGGCGTGGATTGATCTTGAGCTCTTGCCCAAGGCGGACCGACTGACTGAGCCCTGCCTTCACCCGGCGGGCTCCGGCGGCGATTCGGTAGCCGCGACGTGTACGACGTCGCGCTGAACCTTGCCGTGCGTGGTTTCGTAGCGGGAGCGTAGGCGCGCCGTGAGCGTTGGTCCGAGATAGCTGTCGGCGACGGTGTCGTCGAACACCAAGTCACGGACAGAGCCCGAAACTTTCACCTGACCGTCGAACATGATGTACGCACGGTCAACGATATCGAGCGTCTGCTCGACGTTGTGATCGGAAATAAGGACGCCGATTCCCCGGTCTTTCAGACTCGCCACGATCTGTTGGATGTCGTGGACGGCAATCGGATCGACACCGGCGAATGGTTCGTCGAGCATCATAAACTTTGGCTGCGTCACCAGGGCTCGTGTGATCTCCAGCCGGCGGCGCTCGCCGCCGGATAGCGCATAGGCCTTGCTGGCGCGAAGGTGCTTGATGCGCAGTTCGTCCAAAAGCGTTTCCAACCTGGTCTCGCGTTCTTGACGGCTGATGGGAAGCGTCTCGAGAATCGCAAGGATGTTTTCTTCAACCGTCAGTTTGCGAAACACGGATGGCTCTTGGGAGAGGTAGCCGATGCCGCGGCGGGCGCGTTTGTACATCGGCATCGCCGTAATGTCCTCCCCGTCGAACAGAATACGCCCGGACTCGGGCGGAATTATTCCCACTATCATATAGAAGGTCGTTGTCTTGCCGGCACCGTTGGGCCCAAGCAAACCAACAATTTCGCCCTGTTTTATATCGAGCGCGACGTTGTTGACTACGTTGCGCCCCTTGTATGTCTTGACGAGTCCCTCGGCGCGAAGCTCGCTTGACCCTTGCACGTGTACTGAGGCGGAGCTGCGCCGAGCTGCCTGGTGCTCGCCGGTATGCCGTAGTGCTTCGTTGACTTCACCACGCAGATCGCGAACGGTCGTCCAGAGCTTCGGTGCGATTCGCAGGGTGAACCCCGCGGCCGCCGATCCCACGGCGACGCGTTCAATCGCACCGGCGCCGATTAACCGTGGCAATACCACATCGGCAATATGGGTGCGCACTTCATCGAGGCTGAGTCGCCCTGCCTCGGCGTCGGCGTCGCGCCCTTCAGCACGCACTTGTGCGAGGTAGTCGGACCGCAGCCGCAGCACCATCTCATGGAATGCCGCAGTTCCTGTTTCGTCGGCAACGCTCACGGTGGCCAACAAGGTCATCGCTGCCGAGCGGTCCCCTGCTGCATAGCGCTCAACGATCGCCCGCAACTGTTCCTGCGGATCAACGCTTCCATTGCCAATCACGATTTCGTCCCCTTGGTCAGCGATACGGCACGCGGTGATACAGGCTTCTTGGGTTTCATTGCCGACCCTGAGTCGGGCTTCACCACCGCCGGTTTCACCGCGGTTGCGTCTGGCGTCGCGACCTTCGGCTTCGTTCCCGTCGAGTCGGGCGAAGTTGCAACCGAGCTGCTATCAGGGGTGGCTTCGAGATAGAATCCGGCAGCCTTGTCTTTCACGCTTACACTTTCGACCTGGCGGTCGCGAAAATCGACCGTGATGACACTCCCGGTCACGTAGTTGATGTTCGGCTTACCAGCTTTCGTTTTCAGCCCGCCTGGTGACGCCTGATAGAACGACCTCGCAGCGCCCGTCGCGACGATCGTTTTAATGGCCGGTTGATTGACGGTGTCGGATTTCGCTGGCGGATCGAACAGTGCGACGATGGAATTGCCAGCCAGCCAATCTTTCTCGGTGGTCACAATCTTCGCGGTATCCGGGCTACTCTCGGCGCGCGCGTGGCGCACGGCACGCATTTCGCGCAATATCTGGTCGGGAATAATCACATCGATCGAATCCGCCGTGATGTCGCGTTCCGATGAATGCGCCAAGGCGAGGCCGGGACCGAACGCGTATGCCCGCTGCAGCTTTTGTTTGCTCACACGCAGATCGATCGTGTCGGCTGTCAGGGTAACGTCGTCGCTCGTGGCGCTGGCTTTGCCGGCACTCTTCACCCGTTCCACTTGCCGCTGTTTTGATTGCAAGTCGATCACCGCTCCTGCGAGGGTGAAGTGCCGTTCGCCACGTCCAACGATTTTCGGCGTGCCGGTTAATCGGGAGAACTCGCGGCCGTTGTCGAGAAACGCCGAGTCGGCCGTAGCGCCAATGTCGGGGCGGTCGATGACCACACTGCCCTTGGCGTAGATCAGCGAATCGTTGTCGGATATGATGCGGTCGGCTACGACATTCGTCGAATCTTTGCCGCTGTTGGCGGCAGTCGTGTCTGCACCCGCATCCAGCGCGCTCAGCCAGGTATTCGGCCGTCCGTCCGCGGTCAGCATGGATCTGGTGCGAATGCCGGCGGCAGGCCTTAAATAATCGGCGTTGGGTCCCGTGAAATGTGTTCCCGTTTTTGTTACGCCGACCACGTTGCCTTCGGCCAGCAACCGCTCGTCAGTTGTCCAGTATGTCATTCGGTCGGCGTCGAGTTTGACACGTGACTCTTTGTAGTGCACGTGTCCAATCAGAAAGAGGCGCCGGTCGTCACCGCTGTATTCGGCGCTGTCGGCGAGAATGCGCTGGTCGGTGCCTGCACACACCGCGTCGACACCGCCACCGTAATAGGTGATGTACTGGCCGGTTGCCGATTTCACGAGGTTCGTGTGCGTTTTGACCAGAGTGTCAGCGCTTTTCACTTCGGACACGACAAGGTTGCACGGCTTTGCCGCACTCGCTGTTCGCTGGGCCGCGGCAATCGCAAACGGTGCGAACATCAACGCCACCAGCCGGCGCAGCCCAGTCACGTTCACTGTCCCGGCATCCGAACCGTCCCGGCTTTCACTTTGATGGTATGGATGATGTTGATATTGTTCATGTCCGGATCCGAGACAAAGCCAATCCCGCGAACCTCCTGCCCGCCAGTTTGCGTCAGGACGAATGCGCTGTCACTGGAGATTTGATTCGTCCGCTGGTCGTAGCGGAGAAACGGCGTTGTCAGTTTCCGGCCATCGAGCGAATTCACGACAACGTCTCCGCGCGCCTCGAGCAACTGGGACCGGGTGTTGTAATTGCCGTAGCGGGACGTCAGGATAGCGTCTTTTGCGCCTGCGGAGCTGAAGAACACACCGTGGACAATGCGCATGTCGACCAGCGTGTTGTCATTGAGAAAGTACGACGTGTCGGACAACACTTCGGCCCGCATCAGCCCGCGGTCGGTGATGATGGACTTGTGACCAAAGATGATCTGGTCGGCGGAGTCGGCCATGGTCTTTTTGGCACTGGCTTTTGATCCCGCCGTCGTATCCCGTGCGCAAGCGGCGACAATGCCCGTCGCTACAAGGGCACATCCGGTCATTACCGCCCGCAGCGCCGGCCTCACGCCGCACCGGCCCGCAGTAAATCGTGTAGATGCACAACGCCAACGACGCGGCGGGAGTGATCGAGTACCGGCATCGCCATGATTCCCGCCTGTTCCATATGATAGACCACGGCACTCGCCAGCTCGTCCGGCGTTGTCGTTTTCGGTGACCGCGACATCACCGCGCTCACCGGCACGGCAAACACGTCTTGCTGCTGCTCCATCAGGCGCGTCAGATCACCCGTGGTGATTAACCCAACCAGCGTTGTCTCCTCATCGGCGATCAGGGCAATGCCGCGGCGCTTTGCGAGTTGTACGACGGCTTCGCGCATCGTGGCCTGTGTGCCCAATACCGGGAGATCGTCAGACAGCATAACGTCGGCCACGGTCAGCAACAGTTGCTTGCCGAGCGCTCCGCCCGGATGCAGGCGGGCAAAATCTTCACGACGGAATCCTTTTACTTCGAGCAGCGCCACGGCAAGCGCGTCGCCAAGCGCCAGTGTCACCGTTGTACTGGTCGTCGGCGCGAGATCGTGCGGGCACGCTTCTTCTTTCACCGATGCGTCGAGCCAGACATCGGTATGCCGTGCCAGCGTCGACTCACTCTTTGCCGTGATGGCGACCGTCCGGACTCCGAGCCGTTTCAACTGTTCCAAGAGCGGCAACAGTTCGTCGGTCTCTCCGCTCTTGGAGATGAGAATCGCCACGTCATTCGCACTCACGATACCAAGGTCACCGTGAACACTTTCGGTAGGGTGCAGAAACATGGCCGGCGTGCCGGTGCTGGTCATGGTCGCGGCAATTTTGCGTCCGATGAGTCCGGACTTGCCAACGCCCGCGACAATCACGCGCCCAGTGCTTGCCGCGATCAGTTGAACTGCGGCGACAAATGAGTCGCCGACCCGCTCCTCAGCGGCCTGAATCGCCTCGCGCTCCAATTGCATTACGCGACGGCCACGATTGATAATGTCGGCGGGCTTCACCGATCCTCCGGGCCGATGCGCGACGATACATACGCTTCAACGCACTCTTCCAATTGGCCGCGCGCCGTCAGCAGCGCGTCGGCAAACTCGCGCACCGCGCCGCGCCCGCCCTGACTTGTAAGGTGTACCTGGGCCGTGGCGCGCACCGACGCAACCGCATTCCCGACGGCGACCGGCATTCCGACCAGTCGCATCGGTCCGAGATCCGGAATGTCATCGCCGACGAAGGCGACTTCGTCGAGGGCGACGTCAAACTCGGCAATCATGCGCTTGAGCGCCCCCACTTTTCGGCCGCCGGTGTCCTGCACCACCGAGTCGACGTTCAATTGTGCAGCGCGCTGGCGAACGGCGTGCGATTCACGGCCGGTGATGATGCCAACCTTAATTCCAGCGGACCGCATCAACACAATGCCAATCCCGTCCTGAATGTCGAATCGCAAGAACTCTGTCGGTTTTCCTTCGACGTCGCCCAGATAGTAACCGGCGTCCGTCAGCACGCCGTCTACGTCGAGCACGACGAGGCGCACCCGCTTGGCCGCTTCAGTGGCGATCATCGCGTACCCTGCGCTGCGGTCCAAATGGCCAGTGCGCGTTCCATAAATGCATTGAGCGTCGCGAGTGGCAGCATATTCGGCCCATCGCTCGGAGCGTGATCCGGGTCAGGATGTGTTTCCAGGAATAGTCCGTCGGCTCCTGCCGCTAATGCGGCGTAGGTGAGCGTTGGGATCATTTCCCGCACGCCACCGCTCGATCCGCCGTCGCCCTTTCCTGGTTGCTGCACTGAGTGCGTGGCGTCGAAAATCACCGGGCATTTCGCCGCGGCGCGCATTCTCGGGAACGCACGCATGTCTACCACCAGATCACCATAGCCGAAGAAGGTACCGCGCTCGGTGACGGCGACCTCGCCGGTTTTTCCGGCTGGCCGCGCTCCGCGAACTTTATCTGCCGCGCCTTTCATGCCCTCGGGTTGCAACCACTGGCCGCGCTTGATGCTGACCGGGAGTCCGGTGGCGCCTGCCGCCTCGAGTAAATCCGTTTGCCGGCAAAGAAAGGCCGGGATCTGTAGAGCGTCCGCAACCTGAGCGGCAGCCGCACAGTGTTCCGGGAGATGGACGTCGGTAATAATTGGCAGTCCCGTGCGCGACCGCACCCGCTCCAAAGCGGCCAAGCCTTCATGCAGTCCGGGGCCGCGATGCGCTCCGGCATTTGACCGGTTCGCTTTGTCGAAACTCGCCTTGAAAATAATTCCGCCCGGCACGTGCGCCGCCAGCTTGGCGAGATGATCGCCGACTCGAAACATCAGCTCATCGCCCTCCACGACACACGGGCCGGCAATTAAAAACAGCCGATCGGGCGGAAAGAGCATACGTGCCGAATGTGCGATCACTTTCTCACCCATTTATTCGGCCTTCGCCAGTTGCTTGGCGCTGTTCGACGGTGTTGCCGCGCGGTCATCGCGCTTCCGCTTAGACGCGACCGCTGCAGCCACGAACGCCGAAAACAGCGGATGCGGACGCGTGGGTCGGCTTTTCAATTCCGGATGGAACTGACAGGCAACGAAATACGGGTGATCAGGGAGTTCGATCATTTCCACGAGCGAGCCGTCCGGGGACAGCCCCGACAGCCGCATCCCCTTCTCGTGGAAAAGATCGCGGTACTGATTGCTCACTTCATATCGGTGGCGGTGGCGCTCACTGATCTCCGGCACGCCATAAATTTCGGCCGCCTTCGATCCTGGCTTGAGCCGGCACGGATACGCCCCGAGCCGCATCGAGCCGCCCATGTCCTTCACATGCTGCTGACTCTCCAACAATGAGATCACGGCGTTACTGCACTCTGGAGCGAATTCGCTGGAGTTCGAGTCGTCGAGCCCGCAGACGTTCCGCGCAAACTCGATGATTGCGACTTGCATCCCGAGGCAGATACCGAAAAACGGTGTATCGCCTTCACGCACGATCCGAATTGCCTCGACCATGCCTTCGACACCGCGCACGCCGAAACCGCCAGGCACGAGCACGCCGTCAAACTTGGCGATCATCGCCCTCGTCGCCGTTTCATCCGTGAACAGATCGCTCGATGTCCAAGCGATTTCCACGCCGACATCGTTGGCAATCCCGCCATGAATGAGCGCTTCCTGCACACTCTTGTAGCTGTCGGCATAATCGGTGTATTTCCCGACGATGGCGATCCGCACTTTATCCTTCGGTTCCAGCACCCGGTGTACCAGTGACTTCCAGGCGGTGAGGTCCGGCGCTGGCGTATCGAGTCCCAGCCGTCGGCACACCATCGTGTCGAAGCCCTGGTCGGCGAACGAAAGGGGAATCTGATAGATCGTCTTCACGTCGCGGCTCTCGATCACCGCACCGAACTCGACGTTACAGAACAAAGCGATCTTGCGCTTGGTGTCTTCGGTCAGCGGCCGCTCCGTGCGGCAGATCAGCACGTCGGGCTGAATACCAATTTCCATGAGATCGCGCACCGAGTGCTGCGTCGGTTTTGTTTTGACTTCGCCGGCGGCCGCGATGTACGGCACGAGGGTGAGGTGCACGAAGATCGTGTTCTCACGTCCCACATCGTGACGGAATTGCCGAATCGCCTCGAGAAATGGCAGCGACTCGATGTCGCCCACGGTGCCGCCAATCTCGACGATCACGACGTCATTCTCCGGCGCAATTCGCCGAATCGCACTCTTGATCTCGTCCGTGATATGCGGAATCACTTGCACCGTGCTCCCCAAGAACTCGCCACGCCGTTCCTTGGTGATCACATTCAGGTACACGCGGCCCGTCGTGACATTATTTGCCTGGGTGAGCGGCCGGTCGATAAAGCGCTCGTAATGTCCGAGATCCAGGTCCGTCTCGGCCCCGTCGTCAGTGACAAATACCTCACCATGTTGAAATGGACTCATCGTCCCCGGATCCACGTTGATGTATGGATCGAACTTCATCATGGTCACACGCAATCCGCGCTCGACGAGCAATCGCCCGATAGACGCGGCCGCAATGCCCTTGCCGAGCGACGAGACCACGCCGCCGGTGACGAAAATGAACTTCGTGGTGTTCTGCGTGTTTTGCGGAATATTCGGCGTCATGGCGATCCGGCGGCGGAGGATTTGTTGGACGGCTCTGTCCAGCGGCTGTTGGCAAGAGCAAGATCTTCTTCGGTGTCGATGCCACCCCCGAGGACGGGCGCAACGATCGCCACTCCCATCGCCAGTCCGTCGGCAATCGCTCGCAGTTGCTCGAGCCGCTCTGTGAGCTCGAGCGGATGCGGCGGCAACGACACCCAGCGGTTCAGGGCATCACGATTGTACGCGTACACACCCAAATGTTGTTTTACGAGCCCATCGCGCTGGGCCCGATCGTTCTCATCACGCAAAAACGGAATCGGCGCCCGCGAGAAATACAGCGCCCGACCTTGATCATCCATGACCACCTTTACGACTGCCGGATTCGCCAGCATCTCGACCGATCCCGGCGATGCTGCGGTACCCAGCGGGTACGCACCCCGCTCGACGAATTGCGCGGCACCTCGGATGCCATCGGCGTTGATATAGGGCTCGTCCCCCTGAACGTTCACGATCACATCGTACCCCGCATACTCCGCCTTGTTGGCGACTTCGGCCACGCGGTCGGTGCCGGAAATGTGATCCCCACGAGTCATCGCCACCTCGGCGCCCGCTGCCGCCGCCGCGGCAGCCACATCGGGGTGGTCGGTGGCGACTACCACGCGATCAGCGGCCTGCATGGCCGCGACACGCTCCCAAACCCTGACAATCAATGGTTTTCCGCCCAAGAGGCGGAGCGGTTTTTGGGGGAGTCTGGTGGCCCCCAGCCTGGCTGGGATTACGATGAGAGTGCTCACAAAGCCACACTGGGCGGGGGCAGCGGAGATGCAAAATCCACGCCACGAAATATAGGCCCGGGGAGCGCCGGGCGCAAAGACTTTGGGTGAAAGGTGTTACCGCCGCCCCGATTAGGGCTTCAAAGCCGACTTTGGTGTCGTAATCGTCGAATCGGATGCGGCCGACTTTCCGCCGGGAAGAAGTTCCAGCAACAAGCGGATGGTGTTTTCCCCCATAATCTTGCCAATCTCCTCTTCGCTAAACCCGGCCTTCATCAAGGCCTCGGTGAGCAACGGCATTCCGGTAGCGTCGAACGCCGCGGTGATGGAGCCATCCCAATCCGAACCGAGGCCCACGTGGTCAATGCCGGCCACATTAACGGCATGGCGAATGGCCTTGGCGATTCCAGCAGGCGTCACATCACAAACGGCCGCATCCCAATACCCGATGCCGATCACCCCGCCATTCGCGGCCAGTCGGCGTAGTTGATCGTCGGTCCAGTTGCGAGGGCCTGGGCAGACCGCCGCGACTCCGCCATGAGAGACCACGATGGGCTTCGTCGCCATCGCGAGGACCTCGTCCACCGATTTCGACGACACGTGCGCCAGATCAACGATGATCCCTTTCTCTTCCATCTTCTTCACGACTTCCCGACCGAGCGGCGTCAGTCCGCCTTTCGCCGTTCCGTGGGCCGAGCCGGCGATTTCGTTGTCGAAGAAGTGCGCGAGCCCGGCCATCCGGAATCCCATCGCATACAGGGTGCGCAGGTTCTCAATCTTCCCTTCCAGCACCTGCAACCCCTCGAGCGACAAGATCCCGATGACCATCGGCTTGCCGGTGGCCCGGGCGGCAAGCTCGTTCTCCAGTTGCGGCGC
>JANYKA010000270.1 GCA_025358315.1 Gemmatimonadota bacterium
TAAAAACGGCTTTGCCACGGATTGCACGGATAAAAGCGGATGACCACGGATTTCTTTAAGGGGAACCCCCAAAGGAAAAATCCGTGGTCATCCGCTTTTATCCGTGCAATCCGTGGCAAGGCCGTTGGTAAACTCCCACTCCCCGCTCAGCTATAACTCTCGATCGGCGGACACGCACAAATCAAATTCCGGTCGCCAAACGCGTTGTCCACCCGGCCAACCGCTGGCCAGAACTTTCTCGCCCGCACCCAGTCCAGCGGGAACGCCGCTTTCTCCCTCGAATACGCATGCGTCCACGAGTCAGACAAACAAACCTCCAACGTGTGTGGTGCGTGTATTAACGGATTGTCGTCGCGCGGCAGCACCCCGGCCTCGATCTCTCCCACCTCTGCCCGAATGGCGATCAGCGCATCCACGAAGCGGTCGAGTTCGCGCTTCGATTCACTCTCAGTCGGCTCAATCATCAGAGTGCCCGCAACCGGGAACGACACCGTTGGCGCGTGAAAGCCGTAGTCCATCAGCCGCTTCGCAATGTCTTCCACATCCACACCGGCGCTCGTCTTGAGTTCACGCGGATCCACAATGCACTCATGGGCGATCGTTCCGTTCTTCCCCTTATACAGCACCGGATAGTACGGCTCCAGTCGTTTCGCCACGTAATTCGCATTGAGAATCGCGTACTTGGTCGCATCGGTGAGTCCCGACGCCCCCATCATCATGATGTACATCATCGAGATGGGGAGAATACTGGCGCTCCCCCACGGAGCCGCGCTCACGGCGCCGATACCTTGCGTGCCACCGGTGTGAATTAACGAATGCGCAGGAAGGAACGGGGCAAGGTGCTTCGCTACGCCAATCGGACCCACTCCCGGCCCGCCGCCGCCATGCGGAATGCAAAACGTTTTGTGCAAATTTAAATGGCACACGTCTGCCCCGATGTCACCGGGACGGCACAACCCGACCATCGCATTCATGTTCGCGCCATCCAAATACACCTGGCCGCCAAACTCGTGAACGATTGCGCAGATGTCCGTGATCGATTCTTCGAACACACCGTGCGTGCTCGGATATGTTACCATCAGCGCCGCGAGATTCCCCGCATGCTGCTCGGCCTTCGACCGGAGATCGGCGACGTCAATATTGCCGCTGGGATCCGTCTTCACGACCACAACCGTCATCCCGGCCATCACCGCGCTCGCCGGGTTTGTTCCGTGCGCCGATTGTGGAATCAGGCAGATATTGCGATGCCCTTCGCCCCGTGCCTGTTGATGGGCGCGAATCACCAGCAGCCCGGTATACTCGCCCTGTGAACCGGCATTCGGCTGTAGCGACACGGCCTGAAATCCGGTAATCTCGGCGAGTGCATGTTCGAGTTTTTTGAACAACGCAGCATATCCTTGCGTTTGCTCCACCGGCGCGAACGGATGCAGCGCGCCAATCTCGGGCCAGGTCACCGGAAACATCTCGGCGGCCGCGTTGAGCTTCATCGTGCACGACCCGAGCGCAATCATCGAGTGCACAAGCGATAGATCGCGCGATTCGAGACGGCGCACGTACCGCTGAAAATCCGTCTCGGACCGATAGTCGTGGAATACCGGATGCGTGAGAAACGGGCTGGTGCGCGCGAATCGCTCGTCGAAGCGGACATCAGCTGTGGGAACGGCGGCCGTCGTTGCAGTGCCGAACAGCCCCAACAGGTCTGCCAGATCGGCGTTCGTCACCGTCTCGCCGAACGACACTCCGATCGTTCCATCGGCGAAATACCGCAGGTTAATTCGTTTGGCATTCGCAGCCTTTTTTACTGCATCAGCGGAGTGACCAGCAAGTCGCACGTGCACGGCATCGAAAAACACATCGTGCAATACCGTGTGCCCCTGCGCCTGAACGCCGGCGGCGAATGCTTCGGCAAAACTGTGCACGCGAACCGCGATACGGGTGAGCCCATCCGGGCCGTGAAATACCGCGTAAAACCCGCTCATCACGGCGAGCAGCACCTGCGCCGTGCAAATATTGCTTGTCGCTTTCTCACGACGGATGTGCTGCTCCCGAGTTCCCAAGGCCATGCGCAGCGCCGCTTTCCCGTTCACATCTCGTGAAACTCCAATAATGCGACCGGGCATCAGCCGCTTGAAATCTTCCTTCGTAGCAAAGAACGCTGCATGTGGCCCACCGTAGCCAAATGGCACACCAAAGCGCTGGGCATTGCCGACAGCAATGTCGGCGCCCCACTCGCCAGGCGGCGTGAGCAGCGTGAGCGCCAGCAAATCCGTCGCAACGATTAACAAGGCGCCGGCCGCATGCACACGCTCGGCGAGCCCGCGATGATCAGCGACCGCGCCAAATGTGTTTGGATACTGGATCAATACGCCACACACCGTGTCATTAACCGTGAGCGCGCCGGCCGGCTGCACCATTACCGTGATGCCGCGCGCCGCACCGCGGGCCCGGACAACGTCGATAGTCTGCGGGTGGCAATCATCCGCAATTACAAAACTGGTGCGGCCGCTTTTGGCGGCGTGCGCGAGTTGCATCGCTTCGGCCGCTGCCGTCGCTTCATCGAGCAACGATGCGGTCGATACCGGCAGCCCCGTGAGATCCACTACGGTCGTTTGAAAATTAAGCAGCGCCTCCAACCGGCCCTGTGCAATCTCTGCCTGATACGGCGTGTAGGCCGTGTACCAGCCAGGATTCTCCAACACGTTGCGTTGAATCACCGCCGGCGTATGGGTCGTGGAATACCCCAGCCCAATGAAATTGCGCCACACCTCATTCGCCGACACGAGCCCCTTGAACTCGGCGAGTGCGTCCTGTTCGGACATTGGCGCCGGGAGCGCGAGTCCGCGTTTGAAACGGATGTTGGCAGGTACCGTCGCGTCGATCAGCGCATCAAGCGACGCGTAACCGAGCGTCTGAAGCATGGCGCCGGTGTCGGCGGCAGATGGGCCGATATGGCGCGGAACGAACGAATCAGCAAGCGGGAGCGAATTCACGTCGCAAGCTCCTGAAGGAGCGCCGGGGCGCTCCGGATAGTCATATACAAGCAGAAAATAGCCCTGCACGAAAAGTAATGGAGCGGCGCCGCTCACGGCGGATCCTGTGTGCCCACCGCCGGGATGCTGTAGATTTGCCCTATGCCCTCCAACGGTGGAGTTACCGTCATGTCATACCGCACCGAAGCCACTCGTGTCGGAATCAGTTTCGGCAGCGCCCTCGCGATCGCGATTTCGTGGTCCATCCACCATTCGATTCTTTGGGCGATCATCCACGGGTTTTTCTCGTGGCTGTACGTAATTTATTTCGCGATCACCCGCTGACCAACGCACTCCGAACCACGAGATCACCGGTGCGCTGGCGCTTTCTCGATTCCGGCGCACTGTCCGGATGCGAGCAAATGGCGATTGATGCCGGGTTGATGGATCGCGCCCGTGAAACCGGCGAGGCCGTGTTACGAGTCTACGCATGGGCGGAGCCAACATTGTCATTCGGCCGCAACGAATTGGCGAGGGACAGATTTTCCGCAGTGGCGCTGCACCGTGAAGGTGTCAGCGCCGTACGCCGGCCAACGGGCGGCCGAGTGTTACTTCACGACCACGAAGTCACATATAGTGTCACGGCGCCCGACTCGCATGCTCCTACGCTGGCCGCCGGTTACCTGGCGATCAATCGTTTGTTGCGTCGGGCATTGGAGCATTTGGGTGTCGCGGTCGATATCGCTCCGGCCGGCCGAGCGATCCGGCCAACTGGTGCACCCTGTTTTGCCGAGCCATCGGCCGGGGAGCTGGTCGTCGAAGGCCGCAAGCTGGTGGGCAGCGCCCAACTGCGGGAGCGCGGTGCGGTGCTGCAGCATGGCTCCATCCTGCTGGCGGACGACCAGCCGCGCATCAGCAAGTTGTCAAATTCAGAAACGCCGCCGGTCGCACCAGCGGCGACGTTACGGCAAGCGCTCGGCCGTACACCTTCGTATGATCAAGTGCGTGACGCCCTCGCCGCCGCTCTCGACGACGAGTCGTCGCGCGTCAGTACACTCGACGCGACGATTGCCGGGGAATACGCCGGTCCGCATCGCGCGAAATTCCTCGGCGCAGAGTGGACGTGGCGCCGATAGCCGGGTATTGTTGGCCGTCTCTGGAGAGGAGCCGATAGACATGCGTGTGATGACTCGGGCGACGCTCGTGTGGACCGTTTGCACCCTGACTGGCCTGACTGCCTGTGTGGCAAGCGATCGCCATGGCACGGGCGGCACAGTGATCGTGGCCACGGCATCCGAGGCGGAGAATTTGCTGCCGCCATTCGCCACGACGACGCAGTCGCAGGCGGTGTCCGAGCAACTCTTTGACAAACTCGCCGATATGGGAGCGGCGCGGAATACCATTGGCGACGGAGCATTCGTCCCCCGCCTCGCGCAGAGCTGGGACTGGTCAACCGATTCCCTGTCGATCCGATTCCATATTAATCCGCGAGCCCGCTGGCACGATGGACACGCGGTGCGTGCCACCGATGTCCGCTTTGCGTGGTCCGTTTATATAGACACCATCGTCAACAGCACGCGACGCGGTGATCTCGTCGGCGGGCTCGATTCCGTCACCGTCGCTGATTCGGTTACGGCGGTCGCATGGTTCAAGCGCCATACGCCAGAGCAGTTCTACAATCTGGTCAGTACGCTGGTGCCACTCCCGGAGCACGTGCTCGGCAAAGTGCCGCGCGACTCTTTGCAAATCGGTGATTCGGGGCGACACCCGGTGGGCAGCGGTCCGTTTCGATTGGTCCGATGGGAACCCAAGCAACGAATCGAGATCGCCGCGGTGGATTCGTTTTATCTCGGTCGTGCCACGCTCGACCGCGTGATCTGGAGTTACGCACCGGAAATGTCGAGCGCCGTTCAGAAACTCTTCGCCGGCGAGGCGGACTTTCTCGAGGCACTCCCTCCAGCAAGCGCCGGCGACATCGCGAGGTACCCCGACATTAAAATCGTCGTGGCCGCGCCATCGGACTATGCGTATTTGGAATTTAATGAATTCGACGGCGCATCCAATCGCCCGCATAAGATCTTCGCCGATCGCCGACTGCGCCGCGCCCTCACGATGGCACTCGACCGCCGATCGATGGTGCGCAACGTGTTCGATTCGCTCGGAGCTTTTGCACTGGGGCCGTTCGTCAGCACCCAATGGAGCGCCGGCACCACACTGACGCAGATTCCGTTTGATCGT
>JANYKA010000018.1 GCA_025358315.1 Gemmatimonadota bacterium
TCGCGGAATTCCAAAGTCCCCGCCCCGTCGCCAACGACCAGCGTTCCGGCCAACAGGTTCATCGAAGGGCTTCCAATGAATGCCGCCACAAAAATATTCTTCGGGCGTTCATAGAGTCGCATTGGTGTGTCAATCTGCTGCACATGACCGCGATCGAGCACGACAATCCGATCGCCGAGCGTCATGGCTTCGACTTGATCGTGCGTCACGTACAGCATGGTGGCGCTGAGTTGCTGATGCAGCCGAGCGATCTCGCGTCGCATCTGCACCCGCAACTTGGCGTCGAGATTTGACAACGGCTCGTCGAACAGGAACACGCGCGGATGTCGCACGATCGCCCGCCCCACGGCCACCCGCTGGCGCTGGCCGCCAGACATATCACGTGGCTTCCGTCCCAGCAGCTCCATGATCCCGAGGATGCCAGCGGCTTCCTTCACCCGCGAATCAATCTCGGCCTTTGGCATCCCGCGCAACTTGAGCGCGAAGGCCATGTTGTCGTACGCGGTCATGTGCGGGTACAGTGCGTAGCTTTGAAATACCATTGCGATGTCACGGTCATTCGCCGGGACATCATTCACGAGCCGCCCGTCGATGAGGATCTCACCCGAGCTGATCGACTCCAAGCCGGCCACCATGCGCAGCGTAGTACTCTTCCCACACCCCGACGGGCCGACCAGCACCACCAGCTCGCCGTCGGCCACTTCGAGGTCAACGCCGTGTACGGCAATGACGTCGCGGCCACCCTGTTGATATACTTTCCTGACAGCTTTTAGTGTTACGCTTGCCATACACACCGCCTATCAAGATGAGTCGCGACTACCGTTTCCCCGATGGATTTCTCTGGGGTGCTGCCACTTCTGCCCATCAGATCGAAGGGTCGCCGCTCGCGGATGGAGCGGGGCCCAGTATCTGGGAGCGTTTCTCGCACACGCCGGGACGTATTGAGAACGGTGACACCGGCGACATCGCCACGGACCACTATCATCGATTCTCCTCCGATGTGGACTTGATGCACGAACTCGGGCTCACGTCGTATCGGTTCAGCGTTGCTTGGGCGAGAATCCTGCCCGAGGGAACGGGGCGCGTCAACGCCGCGGGTCTCGCCTTCTACGACCGACTCGTCGACCAACTGCTCTCGAAAAACATCGCGCCGATGGTGACGCTCTACCATTGGGATCTCCCGGCCGCGCTCGACGATCGTGGCGGATGGCTCAACCGCGATGTCGCCGACTGGTTCGCCGAATATGCGCAAGTCGTCTTTCGCGCGTTGGACGATCGTGTGCCGCGGTGGGTGACGCTGAACGAACCGTGGGTCGTCATGGACGGTGGCTACCTGAACGGCGTCCTCGCGCCCGGTCATCAAAACCTCAGCGAAGCGCCGCACGTCACACACAATCTTTTGCGCGCCCATGGCGCTGCGGTGCAGGCGTACCGCGCTGAGGGCAAGCATGAGATCGGGCTTGTCGTAAATCTCGAACCGAAGTATCCGGCGTCGCCGAGCCTCGAAGACGCTTCGGCCACGCGGCGCGCGGATGCGTATATGAACCGCCAATATCTCGACCCGGTCTTCCGTGGCGAATATCCCGCCGAGCTGCGTGACATTTTTGGTAGCGCGTGGCTGGAGTTTCCGGCTAGCGACTGGCCGCTCATCCAGTCGCCGTTCGATTTTCTCGGCATCAATTATTACTCGCGCAGTGTCACACAGGACGCGCCAGGTGATGTGCCACTGCGCGCAACCCGCGTCCGGCAGTCGCAGCACGTGCATACGGAGATGGACTGGGAGGTATTCCCAGCTGCCCTGACGGGCGTGTTGCTCTGGGTCAGGGAACGGTACGGTGCGCTGCCGTTGTACATCACCGAAAACGGTGCGGCCTTCTTCGATCCACCGTCTGCGACCGACGGGCAGGTCGAGGACCCGCTTCGCGTATCGTACCTTCGCGAACATCTCCGCGCAGCACACGATGCGATTGACCAGGGCGTGGACCTGCGCGGATACTATGCCTGGTCGCTGCTCGACAACTTCGAATGGAGTTATGGGTACGCGAAACGATTCGGCATCGTGCACGTGAACTTCGACACACTCGAGCGCACCCCGAAGACGAGTGCGCGTTTTTACTCCGAGGTGATTCGCTCTCACGGCGCGGCCCTCGCCGGCGAGTAACGTGGGGTAAGATCACCCGCCAACGCGACAGTAACGACGTGCACGCCGCCATCCCGTACAAGTTCGATACTCGCTCTGCCATTCATGATGGCTCCTCTGACCTCGACGCCGTCCACGTCCACCCGCGTTACACCCGCGCCAATCGCGGCACGAGTGACGGCAATCTCGTAGCGCGTTCGCCCATCCGGCAGCCGCATCCATATGCGGAACCCCGGCCAATCCGTGGGAATACAGGGCCGCAGTTCGAGACGCCGGCCGTCCACCATAGTGAAGCCAAGCATCGACTCGAGCGTGTTGCGATACATACATCCTGCGGACCCGGTGTACCAACTCCAACCGCCCCGCCCAACGTGCGGCGTTACACCATACACATCCGCCGCGATGACGTAGGGCTCGACACGATACACTTCGACTTCTTCCGGCGAGCGGCCATGCGATATTGGACTCAACATTTCCAGTAGTTTCGCAACACGCTCCGTGCGGCCAACTTCGGAGAGCGCCTGCACACCCCAGAGTACGCCGTGTGTGTATTGACCGCCATTTTCGCGCACGCCCGGCAAGTACCCCTTGATGTAACCGGGATCATGCGACGTCTTGTCGAACGCGGGCGTGAGCAGCCGAATTAGCTTCTCCTTTTCCGACACCAAATTTGCTTCCATCGCATTGAGCGCGATTTCGGCGCGCTCCGCCGTCGCGACGCCCGACAGCACGGACCATGCCTGCGCGATCGCATCGATACGGCACTCGTCAGCCGACGCCGTTCCCAGCGGTGTTCCATCATCATAGTAAGCGCGGCGGTACCAACCGCCGTCCCACCCGGCGTCGTTCAGTGCGACACCGAGTTGACCGAGATACTTCTGATACCGTACAAGGCGTTCACTGTCCTGTCTCGTCTCGACGACAGGAATAAAATCGCTGAGGATCGTGAAGAGGAAAAACCCAAGCCACACACTCTCGCCGCGTCCCTCGCGGCCAACTCGATTCATTCCATCATTCCAATCGCCGCTGCCCATGAGCGGGATTCCATGCACGCCCGCCGTCAGCGAGCGGTCAATCGAACGGCAACAGTGTTCATAGACACTCCCGTCCGTCCCCGAATCAACGGGCATCATGAACAGTTCGTCTTCTCCGTCGGGTACTTCAGGGCCAGTGACGAACGGCGCAGCAATATCGAGGATTCCCGTATCACCAGTGCGAGCGATATAGATCAATGTGATGTACGGCAGCCAAAGAAGGTCGTCCGAAAAGCGCGTACGGATTCCCTTACTTGTCGGCGGGTGCCACCAATGCATGACGTCGCCTTCGACAAACTGATGCGATGCGTGGAGGAGAATCTGAGCGCGCGTGAGCTTCGCATCGTGGTACAGCAACGCCACCGAATCCTGCAGTTGATCGCGAAAGCCGAACGCGCCGCCGGACTGATAATATGCCGACCTGCCCCACACGCGGCAGGCCAAATTCTGATACGTAAGCCAGCCATTCATCATCAAATCGAGCGCTGGCGACGGCGTCTCGATTTGAACAGAGCCAAGCATGTCGTGCCAGAAATGGCGCACATCATCGAGCGCACCGGCGATCACGGAAAGATTGTCATACGCGGCGATCAAGGCGCGAGCCTGTGTGTCGCTTTCCGCTTCGCCGAGCAGCAATGCAACCTCGACGGTCGCTCCCGCAGCGATCGTGAGCGTACACTGGAATGCGGCGCACGGATCGAGATCCGGTCCCGTGCGACCATCGAGCGGCCCTGTAGAATGGAGTGCCGCCGGATCGGCGACACTCCCTGCATGACCAAGAAATGCGGTTCGATCTCCGGTCGCGCTCACCGGGCCGGCGGCGGTGGGGACTACGAGTCGCGCGAACGTCGTGCGATCGGAGAATTCACCGCGCGCCGCGTTGGTCGCGAACAGTGCGCCACTCGCGTCATCGCGCGACGTCACTACTGTCGACGCGGTAAGCCACGGAACGCGACCGAGTACTAAGTGCGCGTAACTGGTGACCGTAATATGACGGTCCCGCGGGCTCGTGTTACTCAAACGCAGGCGGACCACCTTCAGTGGATCGCGTCGGGGCACAAAGGTGGTCGTCTCCTGCTCCAAATCGTAACTCGTGTGACGCCAGGTCGTATAGCCAAAGCCATGGCGCACCTCATACGGTGCCGGCGCAGGCGTGGGGCCTGGTTGCGGCGACCAAAACACACCGCTCTCCTCATCGCGAAGGTAAATTGCCTCGCCGTGCGGGTCGGAGACGGGATCGTTATACCAGGGTGTGAGGCGATTCTCGCGACTATTTGCACTCCAGCTTGTCACGGCACCGCTGGAACTGACGATGCACCCCGCGTGCTCGTTGGCGATGACGTTCGACCAAGGCATCGGAGGCCAGCGCAAACCACTTGGTGTCGCGTCAAGGCGAATCACATATTCGGTTCCATCTGCGGAAAATCCGCCGATGCCGTTGAAGAAACGGAGATCCTCTTCGTCGTTCGGTACAATTGTAGCGGTCGGCGCAGTGGCGGGACAAAAGCGATTCGGGGTCACCGTACTCGGCGCTGCCACAGTGACTGGCGACCGACCGGGGTGCGTCCACAATTTGGGCGCACCCTGGTGCGCTACAATAGCGACGACGTCGTCGCGTGTGTCCCCCGCACCGAGCAATGCGACCATCTGCGCAGTCGCGCCTGGCGTGAGTGTCAGGACACTTCGTAAGCTGACTATGGGATCCAACACGGGACCAGTCGTCCCGGACAGTGCCCGACTGGCCGAAACATCCAACGCCTGCGGTCTCGCCGTCGTGCGACCACGACCGAGAAAACGCATACGGTCTGTCTCCCACTCAACCGTTGCATCTCCGCCAATCGTCCGCAATGTGTGGACCACCCACATCGGATCGTCGTCTGGCGCTCGCTGCCGCCGGCGCGCAATGAGCCCGTTGAGCTCGGCGTCCCATTCCGTCTGCACAAATAATTTCGAGAACGCCGGGTGGGCCGCATCGGCGATCGGCGTGTTGAGCACGAGCTCCGCGTACGTCGTGACATCGAGATGCCGTTCACGCCCGCTGATGTTCTCAATCGTGAGCCGCCGCTCCTCAGCAGGCCAGTTTGGAACAAGCCTTACCTCGAGTGTGGTTCGAATGCCACCGTGTTCGCGAATAAACGAGATGATCCCCGATCGCGCGATGACTTCGTATGGATCCGCGTCGCATCGTACCGGCTCTGCTGTTGCCGACCAATAGTCACCACTGTCGCGGTCACGTATATAGAGCACGAACGCGTCAGTCTCGCGCGTGAGGTCGGGGGTACGCCGCGTGACCGCTAACGCCCCGTAATGCGAGCTCCCGGTTCCGTCGTCGGCAACCGTGAGGTGATATCGATCGTTTGCGAGCAAATGCCCGTACACAATCGCGGCTTCTTCAGCTTTCATTTTATCGTTCAATAAGTCAGGATGATCGTCGCAGGGAGGTGGCGCACCACCACCTCTCCGTTGGGCGATAGTGCAACCCGTCGGCCATCGACGCGCGCGCGCGCGATGGGCCGATCGATCGGTGATCGAAATGCGATTCCCCCCGGCGGTACACGTAGGGCTCCGCCGATCCGTGCCGTAAGCCGGTTGCCAGTGGCACGGATGTCCAAATCAAGAGTGCCGTACGGTGTGCCAAGGGCGCGCACCAAAACGCCGGGTGCCTCGCGCACCCACTGCTCGGCGATGCCCGCGCCTACGACGAGCGTGCTGTCTGACGCTCGGTCGTACGCGAACATATCGAGAACCGAGCGGATGTAATCGGAGCCAACCCAGCTGTGTGGCATGTCGCCGATAAACTTTGGCGCATCGCGGTCGTGCCAGACGACCTCCGCCCACTGACGCCACGGCACGGGACGCTGCCCGTCGAAGAAGAAGTTGAGCATCGAGAGGGCGCGTTGCTTCTCGCCAAGCCGAACGAAGGTGCCGACGGTACGAAGTTCGTATGGGGTGTACGCATCCCACGTGATCGCGCCGTTTTGGCGCAGCACTGAATTTTCCCAATACCGATCGAACGTCCGGCGCACTGCGCTATCGGGGAGCGAGGCCAGTTCCCCCACGGGCGTGATACCAACGGTCGTCGAAGTCGGATCAAAGTCGCCGAGCTCCGCGGCTCCGGGCAGGAAGTCGATATGGTGCTGCACCATGCTCAGCCGATACGACGCCATAATGTCGCGCCTGAATATGTCGCGACTGGCGGCGAAGGCCTGTGATTGTGGTGCGTGGTGCAGTACGGCTGCGATAAATGTCGCATCGACATACCCGCGCAGCCCGAAGAGGTCGTCCCAATACGAATGCATCGGTTTGGCTGAGTAGCCTTCGTGGCTGATTGATTGCGGGAACAGTCCGCGATACACGCGGGTGTCGTTGTGTTCGTACCCGGCGGTGAGCCGTTGCGCCCGCAACGAGTCCATATACGCGACCGCGCCGGTAACGTGTGGCCACATCTTCGCGAGAAAGGCCGTATCGCCGGTATAGCGAAAATATTCAGCTATCGCATAGATGAGCTCGCCGTGGCTATCGTTCTCAGGAACCGGATCAGCGCCACGCGTGTCCACGCAGCACGGAACTTTGCCGTTCGGGAACTGGTAGGGCGCATACCAATCGAGAAATGCGCGCACCTGTTCGGGGTGGCCCAGCCGGAGCAGCGCCGCGCCGATCATTGAACCGTCGCGAATCCACGAGCGCGCGTAAGAGCGGGCTCCCGGATGGATCTGAGCGCCGTGATCGTTTACCAGGATATACGCCAGTTGTGCGCGGAGAGTATTGGTGATGCGCGACGCCGAAGGAGGCAGATCGATTCTGACGCGGTTGAGCTTCGCCGCCCACGTGCGCGTAACCGTGGCGAGTTTCCGCGCGACAAACACTCGCGCCTCAGCGGGTCGTGCAAAAGGTTGGGAGCGCGCTCCGTGCGAATGGAACGGGACCAGCACATATACATCGCGCGACTCACCTGGAGCGATCGACAGCGGGAACGCCATCGCTGCCGAGGCGTGCTCCATCGGATCTCGCACATCGCGACGAACGGGGAGAGTGCCCACGCGGAGCGACTCGACGATCTCCCCCTCGTCGAATGTCGATGCGCCGACGGCGGCTGGCGTCGTGAGCGGCACAACTGTCAGGGAATCGTTGACGAGAAGGCGCGCGCCGTTCCACTCAATCCGGCGGATGCGCGCGTCACCGCCGGGTGTGGCGAGGAACTGCCAGCTCGGGTTGACCTGGAATGGCCGAACAGCGAGATACAGCGTCGGCGTGACGGTGGCCACGCCCGCATTCGTGATCCGGTAGCGCGCGTACAATGATGACGACGCTGGTGAGTCGGCGGCGAACGCAGTGATCTGGAGTTGCAGCGCCGCACTGGACCAGGTGACCGAGGGAATCGGCAGATACCCCTTGGCGAGCGACTGTTCCTGCCGCGCATCGTGCCACGTGATGAACTGCCCACCCACACGAAGAAACGGCTCGAGCGAGAACCCGCCCGCATGCGATTCGATTGCGCCTTGTTCATTTATCAGCGCCTCGGCATCGTCGCCATCCACTCCAACCACGGTCCAATACGACTGCTTGCCGCTCAAATATTTCGGATAAGTCCCCGTTGGCGCAGCGGCCGCCACGTGGGCAAAGAAATCATTCCTTGTGGCCGACCATTCGACCGGAAACACCGCGAGTTCACGAATCGCATAGGCGCGGGACTGGGACGACTTCGGCATCCGCAAACGCAGGAATCGCGACTCGGACTCCGGAAGGTAGATCCAGTCGCGACCGCCATTCCCACCGTCCACGGTGTACACGCTGTCCCATTGCCCACCATCTATAGACGTCTCGACAACAAAGTGCGACGCGGCGGCGCCGGGTGCCCAGTCGACAACTGCACCGCCGAATTCGCGGGTCGTCCCGAAGTCGAGGGAAAAACTCTGCTCTGCCGCGGTCGTGGCAGCGCTGGTGACTGGAACGCCCGTGTATTGACGCACCGGCTCGAGCGGTGTGAATGTGAGATCGTCGAGCCAGATCGTTCCCTTGCCGCCACTGCCAGCGGTAATGGCGATCTCGATGGCCGCAACACGCTTGAGTTCGCCCCCACCGACGGGACCCCATGCAAACGCGATGTGGCGTTTGTTGAGCCGCACCGTATGCCCTTCCGGTACGAACCGTGTGTTCACGGCGTTATTCCACCACACGTTGTCGCCCGTCGAGTCGACCAGCTTGAACTCGAGATTTTCTGGTGGCGCGTTGCCGCGCACGAAAAAGGAGAATGCATAGTTTTCCGGTAGTGCGATGTTGAACACTTTTCGCGCTATCGCGTAACCCGCGTGTCCATGAAAATCAAAATCGAGCCGCATCGCCCGGCCATGCGCTCCGCTGTCGGACCCAATCGTGAGCGACACACCATCGGATGGAAGCGCATTCCAGCCGGCCGTCGTCTCGAATCCGTCGAGCAACCTCGCGCTGCCTACGCTCGCCTGTGCATTCGCACTCGGCGCAAGAACGCAGGCGCCGATCCCTCCAACAGCACACCACAATGTGCGGGCCAGCCGGCGACTCACCCCTTCACGCTCCCGGCCATCACACCCTGGATGTAGTAGCGCTGGAGAAAGAGAAAAACGATGACCACCGGGAGCACCGTGAGCACCGACCCTGCCATCATTAGCTCCGTGTCCTGAACATGCTCACCGACAAGACTCGCCAACGCGACCGGCAGCGTATAGCGCCGTTCGTCCGAGAGGACGATGAGCGGCCACATAAAATCGTTCCACGTTGAGAGAAAGGTCCAGATTGCCAGCGTTGCGAGGATTGGCGTTATGGTCGGCAGAACAATCGAGCGATAGATCCGCCCCTCACTCGCCCCATCAATGCGCGCCGCGTCGAGCAGATCGTCGGGAATCGAGATCGCATACTGGCGAATAAGAAAGATTCCAAAAATGCTTGCCATGCCCGGGACGATCACACCCCAATATGAATTGATCAGCCCCAGCGATTTCAGCAATAGGAACAGCGGCAGCATTGCCACCTGTACGGGGATCACAAGCCCTGCCGACATGGCCCGAAAAACCGGATCGCGCCCGCGAAAGCGCAGTTTCGCAAAGGCATAGCCAGCCATCGAGTTCACCACCAGCGACAGTACGGTGACCACCGTCGCGATGATCCCGCTGTTCAGGAGATAGCGTCCCATGTTGAGGCGCGTGAACACGTCGCGGTAATGTTGAAGTGTTGGATGGTCGGGAATCAGGCGCGGCGGAAAGGTGTTCGCCATGCCTGTCGGCATGAACGACGCCGAGATCATCCAAAGGATCGGAAAGATCGAAAGCAGCGCCCCAATGATGAGCGCCGTATACAATAGGACGGTAGTTACGCGGAGTCGCTTCACTGGGCCAACCGCCGCTCAAGTCGGAGCTGAATCGCCGTCCAGCCGAGAATAATCAGAAATAGGAGAAAGGCGATCGATGCCGCAACGCCAAGCCGCCACCAACGAAAGCCCTCTTCGTACATGAACAGAACAAGACTCTTCGTCGCCCCCAGCGGGCCGCCCGTCGTCATTACATACGGCTCGGCAAAGAGCTGGAAGTACCCGATCATTGTGACGACGCCGACGAAGAAAAACGTCGGGGCGAGATTGGGCAGCGTAACGTGCCAGAACTGACGCACCGCACCGGCACCATCAAGACTCGCCGCCTCATACAAATCCACCGGAACCGACTGCAGCCCGGCAATGAAAATCAACATGTTGTAGCCGAAGTTCTTCCACACCGCGAGCAGGATTATCGCCGGCATCGCCCAATGCGGATCACCGAGCCAGTCAATCGGGTGAATACCAATCGCGCCCAGGGCGTAGTTGAAGAATCCGTACTGTGGATGGTAGAGATAGCGCCAGACAATCGCCACAGCGACGAGCGTCGTGACAAACGGCAGAAAATAGATCGTGCGAAAAAACGTCTTGAACCGGACGACTTTGGCGTTGAGAAGGAGCGCCGCAGCAAGTGACGCACCCACAGTGAGCGGGCCGCCAATAAGCGCGAAGTAGAACGTGTTTTTGAGAGCGAGCCAGAATGTCGGGTTGTGCAACAGGTCCACGTAATTCCGTGCACCAACGATCCGTACGTTGGCCGGATTTGCAACCGAATAGAGATCGAAGTCCGTAATGCTCAGCAGCAGCGATGCTGCCACTGGGAGAAAAAAGAACACGGCGATCAGCACCAGAGCGGGCGCAATAAAGAGCCAACCCGCCCGCCCCGCCCTCCATTCCGGCGTTTTCGCCGCGATCGGAGATATCCTCGCGATCACGGCACCGTCACAGCGCCAGCCGGGCTACCCGGCGCACGGCCCGACCGCGCGAGAATCCAGCGACGCTTTTCGAGAATGCGATTCGCCTGCGTGTCGAGTTGCGCGAGTGCGCGGTCCGTCGACACGCCGCCGCGAATCGACGACTCGGAGACATCAATAATCTTGGACGTCAGAAATTCCCACTCCGGGACTTTCGGCGTCGGGCGCACCCGCTGGAGCTGGGTATAGAACGCGCGCGCGTACTTATTACCGGCGAGCGAACTGTCCTGCCACGCGGCGATTTGCGCGGGGAGATCGCCCGTCAGGCGATAGAAGCGGCGCTGGATCTCCGGCTGCGAAAGAAACTCGATGAGCTGCCAGGCGGCCTCCGGATGTTTGGAACCGCGAAACACCACGAGACTTGATCCGCCCGCATTCGAAACGCCCGAGAGTGCGCCGGTCGGACCAGGCAGCGGTGCCGTCGCCCACGAGTGCTGCATCTCTGGCGGGAGGCGGCGCTGGAACTCGCCGATGTTCCACGGTCCGGTAATCCACATCGCGAACGTGCCGCGGGCGAATTCCTGATAGGCGTTCGCGATGTCGTTGTTGCCGGCTACCGGTGCGAGACCGTCGCGGAACAGTCCGAGGTAAAAATCGTATGCCCCGCGAAACGCCGGCGCATCGAACGCACCATATCGCCCGCCGTCCTTGAGGAGCGGTGATCCGTTCTGCAGTCCGAACACCACTGGCTGCATCCACTCGTTGGTTGGCAGGAAGATTGCCCACTGCCGTTTCCCCGCCCGCTTCTGAATTGCTTCCATCGCTTTCCGCCACTCGGCCCACGACTGCGGCATCGAATCGTACCCGGCAGCCGCGAGAATATCCGTGCGGTAGAACAGGACGCGCGTATCCACATACCACGGGATCGCATAGACCGTATTATCGATAACGTTTGTAGCCCAGATGCCGGGGAAGACGCGCGAGGCCTTCACCACTGTCGAGCCATCGATGTACGGTTCGAGTGGCACGATTGCGTCCACGGCCTGCAACTCCGGCACCCAGGTATTCCCGAGTTGCGCGAGGTCCGGCGTGACGTTGCCGACGAATGCCGTGAGCAACTTCTCGTGTGCCGCCGTCCACGGAATCTGTTGCACACGGACGTCAATGTTCGGATGCAGCTGCTCGAAATCGCGCACGAGCTGCTGCACATGCTCCCCTTCGGCTCCCAAGGCCCAGAAGCGAAGTGTGATCCGGTCGCCTGCCGGCACACCCGCTTGACTGCCTACCTGCGCACCGCCAAGCCACCCGCCAGTGAAGCCCGCCCGCTGGAGGCCGCGGATGAGATACGGATTGGTGCGCATCCGTTTCCAGATCAACTCGCTGTGATAATTCTCCAGCATCGCGATGATCGGCCCTTGATCGATGCCGAGATAGTCTCCGTCAAACCAGCCGACACCGGGAACAATGCGTCCCGACGTGATTGGCGCGCTCCCCACAAGTGTGGGGTTGAACGCATCGACGAAGCCGTACTTGCTGAAGAGATTATCGCCGTACCGTTCGCGCATGGCGACGAGCGCTTCGATCGCAATGGCCGGCGCGAATGCGACCGAGCCGCCGGCGGCCGTGGGCGCAATCGTACCATCGTCGCGCGTCTCGGTAAAATCAGTGCCGCGCGCAGCGTAACTGTAAAAACGCCGTGCCTTTCCTGCGATAGTCAGCGTGCCATCGAATGGGCCGTCGCTCGCCGTAACGCCCCACATATCGGCCGCGTAGCCTGTCCAACCGTTTGGGTTGTCGGCGGCATACGCACGCTGCGCTACTGTGGCACGCCGTGAATTCTCAAAATAATCGATGCCTTTGCCGCGCATGTACTCATCCTGAATGCCGCGAAAGTCCACCCAAACTTGGGAATACTGGTGGCCGAACAATGGAGCGAATCCCAAGTGCTGCTGACCGTAGTAGCTGCCCCACTTGTATGTGCTCGTCCATGCTGGCCACGCCGTGCTATCGATAGGATGCGTTGGCGATCCCAGCGCAAGCAGATACACAATCATCCCCTCATTCAGCCCGCGCCACTGATAACTGTTGAATCCCTTCTCGGGACTCCAACTCATCGAAATGAGCGGCGACTGATTCCGGAACCACGCCCAATCCACGCGTCGGTAGATCGAGTCCGCATAAGCGCGAATCGAAACCTCGGCTGGATCGGCACCATCAAAATAGGATTGGCCAAACAGGACACCGGCGAGGAGCAGTGAGGTGTCGACCGACGAAAGCTCGACGTCCTTGTACCGCATCCCCGTTTCCATATCGAGGAAGTGGTAGTAAAAACCTTTGTAACCCGCGACGCCCGTTGCGTCCGGACCCTGCGGAAGCATGTACAATGATCGCAACGTCTCAAGAGTACGGTCACGCGCCTGGGCGCGACTCACCCATCCACGGTCGGCGCCAATAGCATACGCATTGAGTCCGAATCCGACTGCCGCAATACTGGAAAACGATGGCGTTGGCCAGCGATCGGGGATGAGATGCGTCGTCGGGTTCTGGGTATCCCAGAAAAAATGGAACGTCCGCTCGCTCACCGTATCGAGGAACGCGACGGCGCGAGGTGAGGGAGGAGCGGGGGTTGGTGGTGGGTTGGGAGCGCTCGCCCTGTCGCTTTGGCACGCCGTGCCCGCGAGCAACAGCGCGGACATGCCGCTCCAAATACTGCGGGACAAGCGCGGGCCGAAGCAGCGCATCAACATTCGGATTGCCACTTAGAAAAAATGCGCTGCGGGGCACCAGTGCGGTGCCCCGCAGCGCACTGGGTTAGAAGGTGTATTCGGCGCCGAGTTGGAATCGGCGTGCGTCCGTGACTACACAGCCTGCAGAACCGAAGTTTGCGTCTGTTCTGTTCCCGGTATTGTAGCAACCGAGGTTGTTTCTGTTGAAGGCGTTGAACGCGTCAACGGTCAGAGCAAAGCTTTTCCGCCCGAACTTC
>JANYKA010000019.1 GCA_025358315.1 Gemmatimonadota bacterium
CGCTGCCGTCCTCGTGTGCACACACACTGCCCAGGCTCAAGATCCGGCAGCGCTCGCCCGCATCCGCGATGAAGGAATGAATCATTCGCAGGTCGTGGCGATGTTCAATCATCTGACGAACGTCATTGGGCCGCGGCTCACTGGCAGTCCCGCATTCAAGCAAGCCATTGACTGGTCAGCGGCGACGCTGAATAGAGTCGGCCTCTCGAACGTGCGCACGGAATCGTGGCCATTCGGAAAGGGATGGACGCTGGAGAAATTCACATTTGAAATGATCGAGCCGCGGTACTTTCCGATGATCGCATATCCCGAAGCTTGGTCGCCGTCTACGCCGGGCGACATCGTCGCCAAGCCTGTCTATATCGGTGGGTTTGCAAGTTCCGCGGCGATGGGCATGGCAGCCAACGTGCGCGGCGCGATCGTGCTCGCCACCAAGCCTCAGGATGCGTTCATTACCAAGGACCGGCTACAGCCTACGGAACATGATGCACCAGTCCCGATCGGTGCGCCGCGCGCTAACGTTGCCGCCGGCCCATTGGGGCGCGCCGCCCTGCAGTCAACGTTGCATGACTTGGGTGCCGGCGTGGTGCTTCGCCCTTCGGAAGGCATGGAAGGCACGATGTTTGTACTCGGCAATCGGGCCAATACGATCGATAACTCGGTTCCATCGGTCATCGTCGCGGCCGAGCACTACAACCTCATCGTACGAGCCCTCGAGAGCGGGGTGCCGGTAAAGCTTCGCGTCAACGTGCAAACACGCACCTATGCAGCGGACACCAACGGATACAACGTGATCGCGGAAATCCCCGGGACCGATGCACTGATCGGCGACGAGGTTGTGCTCCTGGGAGCGCATATTGACTCGTGGCATTCGGCGACTGGAGCGAGCGACAATGCCGATGCCGTCGCCGAGTTGATTGAAGCGATGCGCATACTCAAAGCGTCAGGGATCAAGCCCAAGCGTACTATACGCGCGGCTATCTGGGGTGGAGAGGAGCAAGGACTGCTCGGCTCGAAGGCCTATGTACAAGAACACTACGCGGGCGCCGCCAATGCGAAGGCCCGGGAGAAACTGTCGGTGTATTTGAACAACGACCCTGGCACCGGGCCGATCTACGGGTGGTACAGCGAGGGGAACAGCGAAGCAAAGGCGCTGTTCGATACTTGGCTCGCACCGCTCAAGGATGTTGGCGGCCGGCGCAATATTATCGAGAAGATCGGCAACACCGATCATCTGTCATTTACGGCACTCGGAATGCCGGGGTTCAATACGATTCAGGATTACACGGAATACGACACGCGCATGCACCACACGAACATGGATTTGTACGAACGCGTTAAACCGGAAGAGTTGAAGCAGGCGGCGGTTGTGCTGGCGTCGTTTGCATATCAGGCGGCGATGCGAGCAGAGAAGTTCCCCCGCCGCGCAATCACGGTTCCGTAGCGCGGCCCGAGGTCAGCACGGCATCCAGCGCGCGTCGGAAGTTAACGTCCGCCCATTCGATTCTTCTGCGCCACGCTAGGTGGTTTCGTCGGATAGTTACCGGAGAAACACGCATCGCAGAAGCCGGTCGGCCCGCCAGGGACGGAATTGAGCATTCCGTCGAGGGAGATATATCCGAGTGTATCAACTCCGATTGCCTTGGCGATTTCCGGAGTGGTGAGGCGCGCGGCGATCAATTGATCGCGGTCCGGCGTGTCAATTCCATACCAACACGGTCCTGTAATCGGTGGGGAGGACACGCGCATATGCACCTCGCGTGCGCCGGCGGCCCGCACCAGCGCGACCAATCCCTTGGTAGTCGTGCCACGTACGATCGAATCGTCGACCATCACGACGCTTTTCCCCTGCAGAATCTCGCGGACCGGATTGTACTTCACTTTCACTTTTGCATCGCGGCCTTGCTGCGTTGGCTGAATAAACGTGCGGCCGACATAGTGATTGCGAATGAGTGCATGCTCCAGCCTCAACCCCGATGCTTCGGCGTAGCCAAGCGCCGCTGCATTCGATGAATCGGGAACCGCAAAAACAAAATCGGCTCCAGGCGCGGGATGTTCGATCGCCAGTTGGCGTCCTAACGCGCGACGTGCACGATCCACAGAACCGCCGAAGATCTGACTGTCGGGGCGGGCAAAGTAGACATACTCGAATACACATTTGTGCAGCACCGGCGACGCCGGGCGCTGTAGGGACCGGATGCCCGCAGCATCAACCGCCACGATTTCCCCAGGCAGAATCTCCCGCTCGATCGTCGCACCAACGATATCAAGCGCGCAGGTCTCCGACGCAAATACGATCGCATCGCCCAAGCGGCCCATCACCA
>JANYKA010000026.1 GCA_025358315.1 Gemmatimonadota bacterium
AGCAGTCGACCGCTGCGGGCTCGCTTGTCCGCATTCTGCGTTTGCGCGCACGGTCGGGCAAGCGCACTCACTCCTTCGGGCCTGCAAGTGGCATCCGTATGCCATCGGCCAACCGGCCCATGGCACACGGCAGCCACGGGGCCCTGTGGAGCGAATGCGCTTGCCCGCCCTGGACTGCCCACGAGCGAAGGTGGGAAGGGCGGGCCCGAGGGTCTCGCGCAGGCGAGCCCTCGCCGTAGCAAGAGACTCGCGCGCAGCGCGAGGCTCGCAGCGTGTAAGGCGACGCGAGCCGAAGCGAGACCCTCGGGCCCGGCCGCACAGTCAGAAGCAAACCCCTTGGGCGCGCCCGCGCGCGCAAATCGGAATTTCCACGGCCAGGTGATGCACGTAGCTTGGCACCGAAGGCCGAAATTCGGGTTGCAGACAGGCCAATCTTGTGATATTTTTCACAAGCGCCCGTTTTTAACGTCTCAACCCCGAAAGAAAAAAGCAAAATGGCTTCTTCCGCGTCCCTCCGCCCCGGTGAGATTAAGGACATCCTGCTTCGCGAAATCGAAGCGGCCGATCTCAGCTCCCTCGACGTCGAGGAAGTCGGAACCGTCCTTGAAGTAAAAGACGGCATTGCCCGCATCTACGGCCTTCAAAAAGCCATGGCCGGCGAAATGCTCGAAATCACTTCGGCGCATACCGGCGAGAAAATCACCGCCCTCGCGCTGAACCTCGAAGAAGACAACATTGGCGCCGTTATTCTAGGCGACTATTTGCAGCTGAAGGAAAGCGACGAAGTCCGTCGCACTGGCCGCGTGCTCGAAGTGCCCGTTGGTCCCGAATTGATTGGCCGCGTTGTTGATGCACTCGGCCGGCCGATCGATGGACTCGGGCCGATCAATGCCAAGCTCACCCGTAAGGTCGAGAGCGAAGCGCCTGGCATCATCGTGCGCGAGCCAGTGAAAGAGCCAATGCAGACGGGCATCAAGTCCATCGACGCGATGATTCCGATTGGCCGCGGGCAGCGCGAACTGATCATCGGCGACCGCGGCACAGGCAAGACCGCCATCGCGATTGATACGATCATCAATCAAAAGGGCACCGGCGTCATTTGCGTATATGTCGCGATCGGACAAAAGGCGTCCACGGTCGCAGGTGTTGTCGAAAAACTCAAAAGTGCCGGCGCGATGGAGTTCACGATCGTCGTTGTCGCGGCGGCGTCCGATCCGGCGCCTATGCAGTACATCGCGCCCTATACCGGCGCGGCGATGGCCGAGTTTTTTATGTACAACGAAGGTCAGGCGACGCTCATTGTGTACGACGATCTGACGAAGCAGGCGGCTGCGTACCGCCAGCTGTCGCTCGTGTTGCGCCGTCCGCCGGGCCGCGAAGCGTTTCCGGGCGACGTGTTTTATCTCCATTCGCGTTTGTTGGAGCGCGCCGCGAAGCTCTCGACCGATCCATCAGTGATCGACGGTAAAACAATATTCAAAGTTGGCGGATCGATGACGGCACTGCCGATCATTGAAACGCAGGCCGGCGACGTGTCGGCCTATATCCCAACCAATGTGATTTCGATTACCGACGGCCAGATTTTCCTCGAGGCCGACTTGTTCTATTCCGGTGTGCGACCGGCAGTGAACGTCGGCATCTCGGTATCGCGCGTAGGCGGCGCGGCACAGACCAAGGCAATGAAGGGCGTCGCTGGCCGTCTCCGTCTCGACCTCGCACAGTACCGCGAACTCGAGGCCTTCTCCGCGTTTGCGGCTGACCTCGACGCGGCGACCAAACGTCAGCTCGATCGCGGCGCCCGCACCGTCGAAATGCTTAAACAGGGCCAGTACGAGCCGATGCCGTTCGAGCAGCAAGCAATGATCATTTATGCGGTGACGAACGGATTTATTGACGACGTCGCCATCGGCAAGGTGCGTGACTGGGAGAAGGGTTTCCACGCGTTCATCAAGGCACAGTTCCCGCAGGTCGGCGACAAGATCCGCACCGAGAAAGCGATTTCGAAAGACACGGAAGCCGAACTGAAGCGTGCCATTGAGCAGTACAAGAAGAGCGTCGCGTAAGTCATGGCGAAAGGCGGCGAGCTCAAGGGGCGAATCAAGTCGGTCGAGAACACGCGCAAAATCACGCGCACGATCGAGATGGTCGCCACATCGAAAATGAAACGCGCTCAAGATCGCGTCGTCGCGGCGCGTCCGTATGCGCGCGCGCTCGGCGATGTGATTTCGAGCCTGTACACTCCGGAACTTGCCGAGGCGTTTCCGTTGTTGCGCCAGCCGAAGCATGTGAAGACGGCGGCCGTGCTGTTGCTCACGTCGAATCGTGGCCAGGCTGGTGCGTTCAACGCCAATCTCATCAAAGAAGCGCGCGCGACGATTGCGCGGCTTGAAGGCGAGGGCACGCAGGTACACGTACACGTGGTCGGGCGCAAAGGCGTGGGGTATTTCAAATACGTCGGACGCACGATGACGTCATCGCGGGCGGACATCACCGACCGCCCGACAGCTGACGATGCTTCGTCGCTCGTCGACGCCGTGATGGCCGAGTACGTCAGCGGTGCGATCGACGCGCTGTATGTCATCTATTCGAATTTCAAATCGGCGTTGTCGTCACCGCCGGTGAGCGAACGGGTCCTGCCAGTGACACCTCCGGCCAAGACCAAAACCCAAAAGGACTATCTGCTGTTCCCGTCGGCAGCCGAGATCCTCACCGCGCTGATGCCGCTCTATGTTCGCAACGCGGTCTATCGTGCGCTCGTGGAGAACGTGGCCGCTGAACAGTCGGCTCGGCGCACGGCAATGAAGAACGCTACCGACAATGCCGGTGAAGTGTTGAATGTGCTTCGTCGTACTTACAACCGTACCCGTCAAGCCAACATCACGCAGGAAATCGCTGAGATCGTCGGCGGTTCTGCCGCGCTATAACGTCCGCTTCGCAACCCCGTACCCAGAATCCTGATTATGTCGACAGCAACTGCCACGAACATTGGAAAGATCGTCCAGATTATCGGACCTGTGCTCGACGTCGAATTTGCGAGCGAGCATCTTCCCGAGATTTACAACGCCCTTGAAATCACCGGCCGAACCGACGCCGGGCAACCCATCAAGGTCGTCGTCGAAGTACAGCAGCACATTGGCCGCAATCAGGTGCGCGCGGTCGCGATGAGCTCCACCGACGGCGTCGTGCGCGGCATGGCCGCAACCGATACGGGCTCGGCGATCATGGTGCCGGTGGGCGCACCGGCGCTCGGGCGCATTCTGAACGTGCTCGGCGAGCCGGTGGACAATGGCGCGCCGATTCCGGCGAGCGCCGAGCGTTGGCCGATTCACCGGAAGAGCCCGTTATTCGTAAATCTTGAACCGAAAACGGAAGTATTCGAAACCGGCATCAAGGTTATTGATCTTATCGCCCCGTTTGTGAAGGGCGGCAAGATTGGGCTCTTCGGCGGCGCCGGCGTTGGCAAGACTGTCGTGATCATGGAGCTCATCAACAACGTGCAGAAAGGTCACGGCGGAAAGTCCGTGTTCTGTGGCGTCGGTGAGCGTACGCGCGAAGGCAACGATCTCTACCTCGAAATGAAAGAGTCGGGCGTGCTCGCAAGCACAGCTCTGATTTACGGCCAGATGAACGAGCCGCCTGGTGCGCGTCTCCGCGTCGGTCTCTCGGGGCTGACCGTGGCCGAATATTTCCGCGACAAGGAACACGCGGACGTCCTCGTCTTCATCGACAATATTTTCCGCTTCACGCAGGCCGGCTCCGAAGTGTCGGCGCTGCTCGGGCGCATGCCGAGCGCCGTCGGCTATCAGCCAACGCTGGCGACCGAGATGGGCGACTTGCAGGAACGCATCACCTCGACGCGCGATGGCTCGATCACCTCGGTGCAGGCGATTTATGTGCCAGCCGACGACATTACCGATCCGGCACCGGCGACCGCGTTTGCCCACTTGGACGCGACCGTCGTGCTCTCCCGCGCGATTACGGAGCTTGGCATTTACCCCGCCGTCGATCCGTTGGCGTCGAGTTCGCGTATTCTCGATCCGCAATATCTCGGAGCACGCCACTACGAGGCCGCGACGCAGGTGCAGCGCACACTACAACGCTACAAGGAATTACAGGACATCATCGCAATTCTCGGTTTGGACGAGTTGTCCGAAGACGACAAGAAAATCGTCGGCCGGGCACGTCGCATTCAACGCTTCATGTCGCAGCCGTTTGCGGTGGCTGAACAATTCACTGGTATCCCGGGTAAGTATGTGAAGCTCGAAGAAACAATTTCGTCGTTCGAGCGCCTAGTAGCCGGCGAGTTCGATCACCTGCCCGAGCAGGCGTTTTTCATGGCCGGCGGGATTGACGACGTGGTCGAGAACGCGAAGAAGTTCCAGAACTAATCACTAACAACACCAATACTGATGCTTCACGTTTCGGTCATTTCTCCGGAAGCGACACTGTTCGAGGGCGACGCGCCGTCCCTCGTTGCACCGGCTTACGACGGTGAAGTCGGCATTCTCACGGGCCACGCACCAATGGTGATTGTGCTCGGGAAAGGGACGTTGCGGGTTGGCGACGGATCGCGCTTTACTGTTGACGGTGGTTTTCTGCAGGTCGTCGACAATCAGGTGCGTGTCGTGACCGAAAAATCGGCGCGGGTGTAACGATGATTCGCCGATTGATTGCCCTATCGTTTCTTGCGGTATCGGGCGCCGCAGCACAATCGTATAACTATCCGGCACTGCAGACGCCGCGCATCGTCGACCGCGAATACAACTTTGCGGCGGCGAGTGGGGCGGGGACGTCGCTGTATTTTCAATGGCGCGAAGGCGCGAGCGAAACGCTGCAGTGGGGAGTAGACGCGGGTCTGGTCGCGCCGAAGGGTGGCGGCGACACGCGATTGCTCTTCGGCGGTTCCGTGGCGTATCAAGTCAATCGGGCAACTGACGACCTACCATTTGACATCGCCCTCACCGGCGGCATCGGCGCATCGTTTGCCAACGGGAATTCTGTGTCGCGAATTCCGCTCGGCGCGGTAATCGGCCATTCGTTTCTGCTCGATGGTGGATACCGCCTGACCCCGTACGCGCATCCCCGGCTATCACTCGATCATTGTGGCAATTGCGCCGGCAACACTTCGAAAGTTGACGTGGACGTCGATCTTGGTCTCGATTTTGTAATGACACCGCAAATCTCATTGCGCGCTGCCGTGCTGCTCGGCGGCACCGACTATTTCGGTGGGAACAGTTCGGTTGGCTTCTCGCTGGCCTGGACGCCCAAGGGACTTA
>JANYKA010000051.1 GCA_025358315.1 Gemmatimonadota bacterium
GCCGTGGTGCTCAAGGTCGATCCGAACGAAGAGAAGATCTCGCTCGGCATGAAGCAGACCGAGCAGGATCCGTGGATGGTGTTGCCGCTCAAGTACCCGGTGGGCACGCGCATCAATGGCAAGGTCCGCAACCTGACCTCCTTCGGCGCGTTCGTCGAAATCGAGCCGGGCATTGACGGCCTGATCCATATCTCCGACATGAGCTGGACCAAGCGCGTGCAGCATCCGTCGGAAGTCGTGAAGAAGGGCGACGCCGTCGACGTAGTGATTCTCAACATCGACAGCGACAACAAGCGCATCTCGCTCGGCCTGAAGCAGGCCGAGGAAGATCCATGGCTCAAGATTGGTGAGAGCTACCCGGTCGGAACCGAACTGCGCGGCCACGTCGTGCGCCTGATGGACAAGGGTGTTGTGGTGGACATTGGCAACAACATCGAAGGCTTCGTTCCGATTTCGCAGTTGAACACTAGCGGTGCGCAGATTGCCAGCCCGGCCGACATCGCGTGGGAAGGGATGAACCTCGACCTCCGCGTGCTCGAAGTCGATCCGATTCACCGTCGAATCGTGCTGTCGGTGACGGCGATCCCGGAAGACCAGCCGCCCAAGCCGGAGACGCCGAGCAAGGTGTTCACGGAAGATGGCGAAGCTGCCGCTGCCGAGATTCCGGCGAACCTCGACGACGTACTCGACGCCGAGTAGCCTGGAGCGACCACCGCGCCACGGCGTGAACGGTCGCAGAGAAGTTTGACGGATTATGGGGGAACCGCGGGCGATGCTGGACTGTCGCCCACGGTTCCCCCAAATCGTTCTGCCGCTACAGCCGTGTCCGGCCGAACCCGCTTCGACACACCCAACCCACCCTGCTAGCTTTCACCCATGTCCATGCGCGAAAAGCTGGAAGTACTCGAGCGTCGCCGTGCCGAGTCGGAACTCGGCGGGGGCGCGGCCCGTTTAAAGTCGCAACACGACAAGGGAAAACTGTCGGCTCGTGAGCGCCTTGATCTGCTGCTCGACGAGGGGAGCTTCACCGAGCTCGACCGTTTTGTCACGCATCGGTCAACGGATTTCGGCATCGAAGACCAGCGCCCCTATGGAGACGGCGTGGTCACCGGATACGGCAAGATCAACGGCCGGCTGGTCTATGTGTTTTCGCAGGATTTCACGGTGTTCGGCGGTTCGCTGTCCGAAACGCACGCCGAGAAAATTTGCAAGGTGATGGATCTGGCGATGCGGAACGGCGCTCCGGTGATCGGGCTGAACGATTCCGGCGGCGCGCGTATTCAAGAGGGCGTGGTATCGCTCGGCGGATACGCGGACATTTTTCTCCGCAATACATTGGCCTCGGGTGTGGTTCCGCAGATTTCGGCGATACTCGGACCGTGTGCCGGCGGTGCCGTGTACTCACCGGCCATTACCGACTTCACGTTCATGGTGCGCGGCACGAGCTTCATGTTCGTCACCGGGCCGAACGTCGTAAAGACCGTCACGCACGAAGACGTGACAATGGAACAACTCGGCGGCGCCGACACGCACGGTGCCAAGAGCGGTGTGTCGCATTTTACTTGCGCCAGCGAACTGGAATGTTTTGAGCGCATCCGCGCCCTGTTCCGCTATATCCCGCAGAACAACATTGACGCACCGCCGCGCGGCGCCGGCACCGACCCGCGGGATCGCCGCGATGAGGCGCTGCTCGACGTCGTCCCCGACAGTCCGAACAAACCGTACGACATGCACGATGTGCTCCGCCGGGTAATTGATGACGCGACATTCGAAGAAGTGCACCAGGATTTCGCCGCGAACATCATTTGCGGCTTTGCCCACATCGGCGGTTTCAGCGTCGGGATCGTCGCCAATCAGCCCGCTGTACTTGCCGGCGTTTTGGACATTGATGCGAGCGTGAAAGCGGCGCGATTCATTCGCTTTTGCGATGCGTTCAACATTCCGATTGTGACTTTTGAAGATGTGCCAGGCTTTCTGCCCGGTCTTGCCCAGGAGCACGGCGGCATCATTAAGCACGGCGCGAAACTGCTGTACGCATACTGTGAGGCGACGGTGCCGAAGCTCACCGTCATTACCCGCAAGGCCTACGGTGGCGCGTACGATGTGATGAGTTCAAAGCACATCCGTGGCGACTGGAATGTGGCATGGCCAACCGCCGAGATCGCTGTCATGGGGCCAAAGGGCGCCGTGGAGATTTTATTCAAAAAGGAAATCGCCGAGAGCAGCGATCCGGCAAAGGCAACCGAAGCCAAGGTCGCCGAGTACTCGGATAAATTCGCCAATCCGTATGTCGCGGCGAGCCGAGGGTTTGTCGATGATATTATTGATCCCCGGGACACGCGGCCACGGATTATCGATGCGCTGGAGATGTTGCAGGGGAAGCGGGATCGGAATCCTGCTAAAAAACATGGATGCATGCCACTATAACTGCAGTGGGAGTGCTGAGTGGGAGAATGAGTGCTGAGTGCGAGACTGGTGGGAGAAAGAAGTGGGAGAGAAGTGCGAGCAAGTGTAGTGGGAGCGGCACTGTTGTTTCTCTCTTCCACTCGTCTCACCACTACTTTCTCCCACTCCTCTCCCACTCCTTTCTCCCACCAGTCTCGCACTCAGCACTCTTACTCCCACTCAACACTCGTCAGTAATGTTTAAGAAAGTTCTAATCGCCAACCGCGGCGAAATCGCCCTGAGGATCGTCCGTGCCTGCCGGGAACTCGGCGTAAAATCTGTCGCCGTGTATTCGGATGCAGACGTGCACGCCCCGCATGTGCGCGAAGCCGATGAAGCCGTTCGCATCGGGCCGGCACCGTCGGCCGAGAGCTATTTGCTCGGGCATGAAATTATTGCGGCCGCCAAGAAAACCGGCGCAGAGGCAATTCACCCCGGCTATGGGTTTCTGTCGGAACGGGAATGGTTTGCACGCGCCGTGCGTGACGCCGGCTTGGTGTGGATTGGTCCGCCTGCCGAAGCCATCGCGGCCATGGGTTCAAAAACAGCGGCCCGCACGCTGGCGGTCGCCAACGGCGTTCCGGTTGTGCCTGGTACGACGGAAGCGCTTCGGGACGCGAAGGAAGCGGCGGCCGTCGCCGAGCAGTTCGGATATCCAGTACTGTTGAAGGCAGCCGCCGGTGGCGGCGGGAAGGGCATGCGCGTCGTGCATAGCGCATCTGAAATTGCAGGAGCGCTGGACTCGGCGAAACGCGAAGCAAAGAATGCGTTCGGTGACGACGCCGTCTATGTCGAGAAGTACATCGAAGGGCCGCGTCACGTGGAGATTCAGATCCTCGCCGATCAGCATGGTACGGTCATTTCGCTCGGTGAACGCGAATGTTCGGTGCAGCGCCGTCATCAGAAAATGATTGAAGAAGCGCCGAGTGTAGCGGTCTCGCCGGAACTGCGCGAGCGCATGGGTGCGGCGGCGGTTCGCGCGGCCCGCGCGGCCGGGTATGTCAATGCCGGGACCTGCGAATTTCTGCTCGACAAGAGCGGCGCGTTCTATTTTCTCGAAATGAACACGCGAATTCAGGTGGAGCATCCCGTCACCGAACTCGTCACCGGATTGGATTTGGTGCAGTGGCAAATTCGCATTGCGGCGGGTGAGGCGCTGCCGTATCGCGCGCCATTTACGCCGCGCGGGTGGGCCATCGAATGCCGGATCACCAGTGAAGATCCGGCGAATGGATTTCTGCCGTCCACCGGGCGCATCAATTATCTGCACGTGCCGACCGGCCCCGGGGTGCGATGGGATTCGGGCGTGGAGACGGGCAGTGACGTGGGATTGTTCTATGACCCGATGCTCGCCAAACTCATTGTCTGGGGGCCGACGCGATCAGACGCGATCGCCCGTATGCACCGGGCATTGCTCGAGCTGACCATAGATGGCATCGAGACGTCACGCGAGTTTCATCTCCGCGTGATGGAAGACGAGGAGTTCCGCCGCGGTGACATTGAGATCCAATGGCTGGAGCGCCGACTGCCCTCGCTGCTCGAACAGACTCCAGCTCGCCGCGATATCGAAAATGCGGCGATGGCAGCGGCGCTGATCGCGCATCACGATCGGCAGCAAGCGGTCGCGGCACCGTCGGCCGTCTCCGGCCCGGCGTCAGGGGCGTCGGGCAAGACGCCGTCGGCGCAGAGCGCCTGGGCGCAGACCGCCTGGGCGCAGACCGCGCGTGTCGAGTCACTCCGCACGCGATGAGTACCCGGGTCGTCACGCTCGACATCGAATCGATCGCATCAGGTGGAGACGGCGTCGCCCGCACCGACGGGCTGGTCGTGTTCGTCCCGCGTACGGCGCCGGGTGATCGCGTGGTGGCGCGAATCTCCACGAAGGGTCGGCTCGCCCGCGGTGTTATCGAGCGCATCGAACAGCCGGCGGCGACTCGCGTCGTGCCGGCTTGCGTGCACTATGACCGCGACCGTTGCGGGGGGTGTCAGTTGCAACACATCACGCTTGACGCACAGCATGAGGCCAAGCGCGCGATCATTCGCGACAGCATCCGGCGGATTGGCAAGCGCGACGTGGAGCTGCCGCCGCTGCACGCGGGGGCAAATGCCTGGCGGTATCGCCGCAAGTTGACACTCGCGCTGCGACGCGACGGCCAGCGGTGGTATGCCGGCCTGCACGCGTTTGACAATCCTGAACAGGTATTCTCACTGGAAGATTGCACCATCGCCGACGAACGATTGCTGGCGGTGTGGCGCGAGATTCTCGCGGCCTCGGTGCATTTGCCGGACGTCCCGCGCCTGCGCGGCAGCGTGCGGCTCCTCGGTGATCGCGCCGTGTTTGTCCTTGAAGGGGGTTGGGAGTGGCGCGCGTCCGAAGAGTTTTTCGCCGCGGCTCAGGGCCTGTCGGCCGTCTGGTGGGTGAACAATGCGGGTACTCGGGTGCTGATGGCCGACCGCCGCGAACACCCGGAACCTGGTGCGTCGTTTGCTCAGGTGAATCCGGAAGTCGCGGAGCAGCTCAAGGCGTTTGTGATAGACCGTGTGCTGTCGCATGCGCCGCGAACGGTGATCGACGGGTACGCGGGTGCAGGTGATGTGGCGTTCGCGTTGGCCGCACACGATATCCGCGTGACGGCAATTGAACTTGATGCCGAAGCCAGTGCCTGGAGTGGCTCGCGATTGCCCGCGAACTCGAGGGCGATCACGGCGCGTGTTGAGGACGCGCTTGAGGGCGTGCTTCCCGCTGATGTGGTGCTGCTTAATCCCCCACGGGCGGGCCTCGACGCGCACGTCGCGAGCGTGTTGTCTGCGGCCAGTCCGCCGCCACGTTCGATTGTATATGTGAGTTGCGATCCGGCGACACTCGCCCGCGACCTGCTGCGTCTGGCGCCGTATCGGATCGCGTCACTGACGGCGTTTGATATGTTTCCGCAAACGGCGCACGTGGAGACCGTTTGTGAACTGGTGCCGTCTTCTTCTGGGGTGAGTCTGTGAAGTACATCGTGGACATTGGCGGCACCCGCGTAGAGATCGAGATTGATGGCGATCAAGTGCGCGTGGACGGCGGTCCGGCGCAGACGGCGCGGGTTGATGCCGTGGATGGGACGCCGGTGCGGCTGGTAAAAATCAACAACGCCGTGCATCGCGTCACAGCGCGCCGCGACGGAGCCCGCGGACGCTATGTGCTGCGCATAGACGGGCGCCGCTTCGACGTTGACGCACTCGACGAACGTACGCGGACGATTCGTGATCTGTCAGCCGCAACGCTCAGGCCATCCGGTCCGCAGCCGCTTACCGCGCCGATGCCGGGAATGATTGTTCGCGTGAGCGTTGCGCCCGGTGATCCGGTGGAGGCAGGGCAGGGCATCGTGGCGATGGAAGCGATGAAGATGGAAAACGAGTTGCGGGCGCCGGCAGCCGGTATCGTAAAGACCGTGCACGCGACGCCGGGTACTGCTGTCGAAAAAGGTGCGCTACTCGTGGAATTCGTTTAGTGCGTTCGCGTCGCCAATACGGCGCGCACCCGTTCCACTAACACGGCAAAATCAAATGGCTTCATCAGCATGGCTCCGTCGGCTGCGGCAACCTTGCTGGAAGCGGTCCGGCTGTCCACGAAGCCCGACATATACAGGATCGGAATAGCAGGGGCGCGCAGTCGGATGCGGTTGGCAAGCTCCAGGCCACTGATCCCTGGCATTTCCACGTCGGTCAAAACCAGATCTACGGCCCACTCACGACGTTCCAACTCGGCGAGTGCGCTGAGTCCGTCGGCCGCTTCGATTACTTCGTAGCCAAGACGCGTGAAGAACCGCCCGACCGCCCGACGGAGCGATAGTTCGTCATCCACGACGAGGATTGTGGCGACGCCATGCGGCGGGGGAGAGACGGCTGACTCTTGATTGGGCGCACCCGCTGCAGGAAGAGGAGCGGCAACCGGATCGGCGACTGGTAACAGCACCGTCATCAATGTCCCCTCTCCGACTTCTGTGTCGACGAGAATATGGCCGCCGGCGGCCATCACGATGCCGTTGACCGTGGCTAATCCGAGTCCAGTGCCACGATCCCTTGGCTTCGTGGTAAAAAAGGGTTCGAACAATCGCGCACGGGTGGCCTGATCCATTCCTTCGCCGTTGTCGCGAACTTCGAGCGACGTCCAATGGCCATTCGGTACTCCGCGCAGCGAGGATGAGTCGGACGCAGAGATGGTCACGCGGCGCGTCGCAATTTGCAGTTGACCGCCGTCGGGCATCGCATCACGCGAATTGATCGCAAGGTTGAGTAAAATCTGTTCGAGTTGTCCGTCGCCCAGCGTGACCCACGCGCCTTCGTCATGGATTTCCAGCGTGAGCGTGACATCGGAGATGAGGAGACGGCGGATCATGGGCTCCATCGATCGCACGATGTCAGCGACAGAGAGGACGCGTACGTCCGGTGTGGAGGAACTGCTGAACGCCAGCAGGCGCCGTGTGAGGGCGGCGGCGCGCTGCGTGGCGAACTCGATTTCTTCGAGATCGTCGCCGTGGTGTGCGATGCCGGCGGTGCGCAACAGTTGCGCGTGCAAGGAAATGGCGGCAAGAATATTGTTGAAGTCATGGGCGATGCCGCCGGCGAGCCGGCCGACGGCTTCCATTTTTTGCGCCTGCCAGAGTTGTTGCTCGAGTGCAATGCGCGCGGTTATCAGTCCGTTGATTTCGGTGCGGGCAAAACGCTGCCGCACGAGCACGAGGACCGAGAGCAAGACGAGTCCCACAATTGCGCCCCCGACGGCGTTGCCGCGAAAATCAGCCGTGGTCATTTCCAGGAGCATCGGAATCAGCGCGGTCCCCACGGCGACCAGCGGAATGATGTCGCTTCCCGAGCGCGGTGTCGGCGTCTGACCGCTGCCGCCGGGATAGCGCCGTTGCCAGTCGGCGCCGAGTGCGAATAGGACTACGGCACCGGCATAGAGTAGATCAAGCCATGATCCTGACACGTAGCTGTTGGAAAATTCTGCTTGCTCGAATACAATATCGGCGACGGTGAACAGCGCCAGCGCCAGGGTGATGCGCGCCATCGCCGGCCGTGAAACGCCGGGCGGACGGCGCAGCCAGACGGCAAGGGCGAAGAAGGTGACGGCGAAATTCGATGCGGTCGTGAAGAAAAAAAGCGTCGACGCTGTCCCGTCATTTATTTCGGCATGCGCGACTTGGCGCGCCAGAAAATACCACGCCACGACGGCGCCCGCGACCACCATCACAGCGGCGTCGATCCAGTCGTTCGCCCGTTCCCGTACGGCATGCCTCGACCGCATCATCATGAGCAGGCCGCATAACTGCAGGACGTAGTACGGCGCGACCCATGCGACATAGAACAGAGTCGGCACGGCACCGCCGGAAACGTCCGTGAAGACCCAGGTCAGATTTCCAACAATTCCAAATAGCTGGCCCAGGAACATCAGCCGCCAACTCCGCGAGATCTCCGTATTGCGCGAGGCTTTCGCTGCTTGATAGAGCAACAATGCTGCGGTCGCCCGAAACGGCAGGTAAGCGATGTCGTTGAAGAGGGCAACCCGCGGCCCGTGACTCGGCGTGAAGATCAGTGCCAGAGCGAACAGCGCGAAATAGCCGCACAAAAGCTGAATCACCAACGGGCGAGGCTCGTCACCCCGAGTGCCGTCGCCCGAATCGGGGGTCTCTGCCGAGATTGCCAGTGGGGGCGTCATATTTGAGCCATTCGATTGAAAGATGGGATGGTCTCCGTCGAAGCGCATCCCCAGGGGGTCTTCGAGTCCCGCTTGGGGACCCTTAGGTCAATCGGGCCCGAGCGGTTGCATAAGGTCTTATGACTGGCTATCTTAGCTGTCTGTCCAAAAACGCCTTCAATGGCGGCCAAGACCCGGGTTGCGACCTGCACCGGTGAGGCGATGTTCCTACGACGGAGTATTCGTACTCCGCTTTGCAAACTCTCAACGATGTCGACGTACACTGCACGACCCGCAGACATTGAACACCAGTGGTTCATTGTGGACGCGGAAGGGATGGTCCTCGGTCGCCTCGCAACCGAAATCGCCAAGATCATCCGCGGCAAACACAAGCCGACCTTCACACCCCATATGGATACCGGTGACTTCGTCATCGTGATCAACGCGTCGAAAGTACGCGTCACAGGGCGGAAGGCCGAACAGAAAAGCTACTTCATGCACTCCGGCTACATGGGTCATGAAAAGCAGATCCCCTTCGCCACGATGCTCGCCAAGCACCCGGAGCGCATCATCGAGAAGGCCGTTCACGGAATGCTTCCGAAGAACGCACTTGGCCGCGGCACGCTGCGGCAGAAGTTGCGCGTCTACGCGGGCGCCGAGCATCCTCACCAGGCGCAACAGCCTACCGTGATCACCTTCAAGCAGGCGGAGGCGAAGTAAATGTCCGAGTCAACGATTCACACCATCGGCCGCCGCAAAGAAGCGGTGTGCCGTCTCTACATCAGTGCCGGTTCCGGCAAGTGGGACGTCAACGGGCGTACGCTCGGCGACTACTTCCCGCGTCCGGCACTGGTTTCCGCGATTCAGCAGCCGTTCACGGCGACTGACACGCTCGGCCGTTTCGACGTCAAAGCGAACATCGATGGCGGTGGCAGCACCGGACAGGCCGGCGCTCTGCGTCTTGCGGTGGCTCGTGCGCTCGTCAAGATGGACGAAGGGCATCGCGTCAAGCTTCGTGACCTCGGGCTTCTCACGCGCGACTCGCGCGCCGTCGAGCGCAAGAAGCCAGGCCGTCCGAAAGCCCGCAAGCGCTTCCAGTTCAGCAAGCGTTAGAGTCTTCGTGCTTGGCTGCACGTTGCAGCCTGCACGTGTGTTCGGATGTCCGCTGTCCGCCGTCCGCTCCGTACGTTGGGCGAGAAGTGTAGGATATGTTCGTTGGTGTTCGTAAAGTGCTCGATCCTGAAGTTAATCTCACAGGAGAACCGAGCTTCAAGCGGGTGCCACTCTTCGCGGAGTGGTCGCAAGAAGCGATGACCTTCTCCGACGACCAACCCGTTCCAGGATTTTTATACAATGGCTCAGCCCACGCTCGACGATCTCCTCAAAGCTGGCGTCCACTTCGGACACCAGACACGCCGTTGGAACCCAAAGATGCGCCGGTTCATCTTTGCGGAACGCAATGGCATCTACATCATTGATTTGCAGAAGACCCTTCGGCAGATCGAACTCGCCCAGAAGCTCGCCCGCGAAGTCGTACTGCGCGGCGAGAACGTGCTGTTCGTCTGCACCAAGCGCCAAGTCGCCGAGATTGTAAAGGGCGAAGCCGAGCGCGCCGGTGCGATGTTCATCACGGAACGCTGGCTGGGCGGACTGCTCACGAACTTTGCGACAATCAAAAAGCAGATCAAGCGCCTGAAGGATCTCGAAGCGGGATCTGAAGCGGGCGGTGACTTTGAGAACTACACCAAGAAAGAACAGCTGTTGCTCGGCCGTCTGCGCGACAAGCTCGCCAAGAACTTGTCGGGCATTAAGCCGATGTCGCGGCTGCCCGGGCTCATCTTCGTCGTCGATGCCAAGAAGGAGCGCATCGCCGTTGATGAAGCGAACCGCCTCAACATTCCGATGATCGCGATCTGCGATACGAACTCCGACCCCGATCTCATCACGGTGCCGATCGCCGGCAACGACGATGCGATCCGCTCGGTCGAGTTGATCACCTCGGCGATTGCCGATGCGATTATCGAAGCCCGTCGTGAAGCACCGACGCGCGATGAAGGCGAAGAAGGCGAGAGCTACACGTACTCGTCGGACCGTGGCGCTGAGCCGGCTGGCGGCGATCGCAACAAGGGTGGTGCTGGCGATGCCGCAGATCGCAAGCGTCGTCCGCGCCGCCGTCGGGCCAAGCCGGAAGCGATTGCGCTGCGCCTCAAGGATGGTACGCCGGAAGCTGAAGGTGGCGCCGCCGCACCGGGCGCTACCGAAGCACCGGCTGCCGAGTAGTCTCGGCGCCTTCCCATATTCCGTACACTTTTCAAAGACTGAACCAATATGAGCACCGTACAAATCAAGGCGAGTGATGTTGCCGCCCTCCGTGCCCGCACGGGCGCGGGAATGGGCGATTGCAAAAAGGCACTCGAAGAAGCTGGTGGCGATATCGAAAAGGCGGTTGATTACCTGCGCACGAAGGGCATGGCGAAGGCCGACAAGCGTGCCGACCGTGTGGCATCTGAAGGGCAGATCATCACGTGGGTGTCGCCGGATCAGACGCTCGGCGTCATGATTGAGCTCAACTCTGAAACCGATTTTGTGTCGCGCAACGATGAGTTCGTCGCTCTGGCGACGAATGTGGCGCATCACATTGCCGAAGACACGTCGCTGGACGGCGTCGTCAATGTCACGGCCGATCACGAGCTGCTGAACAAAAAATGGGCGCACGATAAATCGTTGACGCTGGGCGAGGTCGTGAAAGCGGCGGCGGCCCGCACGGGCGAGAACGTGACGCTACGTCGGGTGGCCCGCTACGCCAGCACAGGCGCGGTGGGATTCTATCGGCATCATAACGGCAAAGTTGCCGTGCTGGTCGAAGTGACTGGCGCGACAGGTGCGGATGCGATCACACTGGCCAACACCGTCGCCGAGCATGTGGCGGCCGGCGTTCCGACGGTCGCGATCGCCGTACGCAAGGAAGATGTGGCGGCGGATCTCATCGCCCGTGAAAAGGCGATTTTTGTCGAGCAGGCGAAAGCCAGCGGTAAGCCGGACGCGATCATCGAAAAGATGGTCACCGGACGCGTCGACAAGTATTACTCCGAAGTGACGCTGCTGGAACAGCCGTGGGTGCGCGACGACAGCAAGACCATCAGCCATCTCGTGAAAGAAACGGCAGGCGCGGATATCCGGCGCTTCGCACGCTTCCAGATGAGCGAAGGCTAAGGCGGCCGCGGATGCCACGTGCCAAGAAGGCGAAACTCAAGTACCCCCGAGTGCTGCTGAAGCTCTCGGGCGAAGCACTCGCCGGCGACAAGGGCACAGGGTTCGATTTTCAGGTCATCACGAAATACGCGCGCGAGATCAAGCGGATCGCTGACGCCGGCGCGCAGGTCGGTTTGGTGATTGGCGGTGGCAATATTGTCCGCGGATCATTGCTGTCGAAAATGGGCATGGACCGCGTGAGTGCCGACTATATGGGAATGCTCGGCACGGTGATCAATGCCTTGGCGTTCCAGGATATTCTGGAACGCGAAGGGCTCGACACCCGGGTGATGACGGCAATCCGCATGGAAGAGCTCGCCGAGCCGTTCATTCGCCGTCGGGCGCAGCGGCATCTGGAGAAGGGGCGCGCCGTGATATTTGCTGCCGGCACCGGCAACCCGTATTTCAGTACCGATACTGCGGCGGTGTTGCGCGGTATTCAAATGAAAGCCGATGTAATTATCAAGGCGACGAACGTGGACGGCGTATATTCCGCCGATCCGAAAACGACGCCATCCGCGAAGAAATACAGTAAGATCAGTTATCGTGATGTGATGCACGCCGAGCTCGGGGTAATGGACCAAACCGCGATCACGCTGTGCAAGGAAAACTCGCTTCCGTTAATCGTACTCGACATCAATCAGCCCGGCGCTGTCATGAAAGCGATCCGCGGCGAAAAAGTGGGGACTCTCGTCTCATGATTCACATCGCTGAAACGCTCAAGGATTGCCGCACCAGCATGGAGAAGGCCGTCGAATCGGCAAAGCGCGAGTTTGGATCGGTGCGTTCCGGCAAGGCGTCGCCCAACATGCTCGACCAAATCAAGGTCGAGATGTACGGATCCATGATGGCGATGAATCAGGTTGCGCAGGTGTCGGCTCCCGAGCCGCGGTTGCTCGTCGTCACGCCGTTCGATAAAGGGCAGCTCAAATCCGTTGAGAAGGCGATTCGCGAATCCGATCTCGGACTCGACCCGGCCGTGCAGGGCGCCGTGATCCGCGTGCCACTGCCATCGATGAACGAAGAACGCCGCAAAGATCTGGCGAAAATGTTGCACAAGTACGCCGAAGACGGACGCATTGCCGTGCGTCATGCCCGCACGCACGCCCGCGACCTGCTGAAAAAACTTGAAGGTGTCAGTGAAGACGCGGTGAAGACGGCGGAGAAAGACCTGCAGAAATCGCACGATGAGTATATCGCGAAGATCGATTCGCTGATGAAGGCCAAGGAAGCAGAGATCCTGGAAGTCTGATGACATCGCCGGCCGCCGCGGACTTACTCGCCAAACTCCGCGTGCACGGCGCGGTGCCGCGGCATGTCGCCATCATCATGGACGGTAACGGTCGCTGGGCGCGCGAACGTATGCTGCCGCGACCGCTGGGCCATCGTGGCGGAATGAAGGCCGTCCGTGAAGTTGTCGAAGGAGCCATCGAGGCCGGTGTCGAAGTGCTGTCACTGTTCGCGTTCTCGCAGGAGAACTGGCAACGCCCCGCCGGCGAAGTTTCGGCGCTGATGTCGCTGCTTGAGGAATACATCCAAAAAGAAGCGGACGAGTTGGACGAGCAGGGCGTGCAGGTGCGCATGCTTGGCGAACTCGATCGGCTCACGCCACCGGCACTGAAAGCGGTGGAGCGGGTGATGGCGCAAACGGCGCACAACACGAAGATGCGGCTCAATCTCTTTATCTCATACGGGTCGCGCGCCGAGTTGACGCGCGCGGCGCGATTGATAGCCGAAGATGTGGCGGCCGGGCGACTGACGCCGGGACAGGTCGATGAGGCGGCGATCACGTCGCGGCTGTTTACCGCCGATTGCCCGGACCCTGATCTGTTAATCCGCACTTCCGGCGAGCAACGGATCTCGAATTTTCTGCTCTGGCAAGTGGCGTACACAGAGCTGTTCATTTCGGCGGTACTCTGGCCGGACTTTGGCCGGCGCGAATTGTATGAGGCAATTCTCGACTACCAGAATCGCGATCGCCGTTTCGGTCGCGTTCCTGCGTAGCCACGTCTCGCGAATCGCTTCCCGTGTCTGAGTTCACCAAGCGACTGATCTTTTCGCTCGTCGCCGCACCGCTGGTCATTTGGACCGTGTGGGCCGGCGGCGCGTGGCTTGCTGTGCTGCTGTCGATCGCCGCGGCGATCGGATCGTACGAGTTCTACCGTCTGGCTATTCGCAGTGGAAGCATGCCGCTGTGGGGTCATGGGGTCGTGTTCAGCGCTGCGGTTCCGCTTTTTGTGTACGCGCGATACCTGGGGTATTGGACGCCGACGATCAGCTTGCTGCTGGTCGTGGTGCTGGAGTTGCTGACCGTCGCGCTGTGGCTGCGCGGATCGGAGGGTCGACCGCTCGAGGTGGTGGGTACCACGATCCTCGGTGTGCTGTACACCGGCGGGATGTTGAGCTTCGCGTACGCCCTCCGCTATCACGAGTACGCGATTGGCGCGGGGGCAGGAACGGCCCTCGTTGCGTTGCCACTGTTGCTTACCTGGGGCACCGATGTGGGCGCCTATGTGTTTGGCCGCTGGCTGGGAACGAAGAAACTCATGCCGGCAGTGAGTCCGGCAAAAACCGTGGCAGGCGCTGTTGGTGGACTGGGCGTCGCCGTTATTGTCTGTGTGATCTTTGTGCGATTTGTGATGCAGCCGTATGCGCACCTGTCGCTGACGCTTGCCGGTGCGTTGCTGTTTGCCGTGGCGATCAGTGTCGCGGGCCAGGTCGGGGATTTGGTTGAATCGATGTTCAAGCGTGAGGCGGGCGTCAAAGACAGTTCCCATCTGATTCCCGGCCACGGCGGCATGCTGGACCGGGTAGATTCGCTGCTGTTCACACTGCCGGTCGGCTACGTACTGCTGGGATGGCTGTTGATCCCGGCGCCATGAGCCCACAGAGTGCAATGAACAGAAGTCCGATGGCCGACGGGGTGAAGCGCCGGGTGGCAATCCTCGGCTCCACGGGCTCGATCGGGACCACGGCGCTGCGCGTGCTGGCTCGCCATCGCGATCGTTTTTCTATCGTTGCGCTGACGGCGTTTTCAAATACAGCATTGCTGCGCGAACAAGCCCGTGACACGTCGCCGGTGTTTGTCGGAATCGTTTCGCCGAATGGCACAGACGTGCCGAATGATTGGCGGATTGGTCCTGATGCGTTGGTCGAATCGGCGACGCGCGACGATGTGGATATCGTGCTCAACGCCATTGTTGGCGCTGCCGGTTTGGATGCGACACTCGCGGCACTCGAAGCCGGCAAACGTGTGGCGCTCGCGAACAAGGAAACGCTCGTGGTGGCCGGTGCGCTCGCCGCGGCAGCGTGTGAACGCAGCGGTGGTGAGATCATTCCCGTGGACAGTGAGCATTCGGCGATTCTGCAGTGCCTCGGACGGCGCAATCGCCGTGATGTCCGGCGACTCGTGATCACGGCGAGCGGCGGTCCATTTCGCACCTGGAGTGCCGGTCAGATTGCCGGCGCGACGCTTGCCGATGCGTTGCAACATCCGACCTGGTCAATGGGCCGCAAGATCACGGTCGATAGCGCAACGCTCGCCAATAAAGCGCTGGAAGTTATTGAAGCGCATTTTCTTTTCGGGATTCCATACGATCAGATAGAAGTGGTCGTCCATCCGCAGAGCATTGTGCATTCCATGGTGGAGTTCGTGGATGGGAGCGTGTTGGCGCAAATGGGCGTTCCTTCCATGGAGCTTCCGGTGCTCTACGCATTGACCCACCCTGAACGGGTTGCAGATGCCGGGGTACCACGCTTCGACCCCGTGGCGGCGAGTCCGCTGACATTCGAGCCGGTGCGGTTAGCCGATTTTCCGGCATTGCGTCTTGGACTCGAGGCGGGTCGTGCCAGCGGCGCGGCTCCAGCGGTATTCAATGCGGCCAACGAGCAGGCGGTCGCACTCTTTCTTGAGGAACGAATGACGTTTAGCCAGATCGGCGAAAGCATAGCCGCGGCGCTTGATACTCTCGGCGGCGCACCCGCACACGACAAAGCCGCGCTGCTTGCCGCCGATGCAGCGGCCCGTACTCTCGTATTGGAGCGCGTCTGATGCTCGCTTGGCTTGCTCCACTCCTCGTGCTCGGACTCGTCGTGTTTGTTCACGAGCTCGGTCATTTTCTTGCGGCAAAAATGATGGGCGTATATGCGCCCCGATTCTCCCTCGGATGGGGCCCGGCCGTTTTGCGCTGGCGTCCAAAGGGCACCGAGACAGAGTATGTGCTGTCGGCGTTGCCGATCGGCGGTTACGTACGGATGGCCTCGCGCGATGACGAGACCTCATCGGTGCTCGAAGGCGGAAACGAAGAAGTGAAGGAAGGCGCCGAGCACGGAAAGGATTGGGATCCGGAGGCGATGGTGCCGCACGGCCCGAAGCCGGTGCCGGCCAATCGCTGGTTTGAGTCGAAGCCGGCGTGGGCGCGCGTCGTGATTTTGCTCTCTGGCGTGACGATGAATGCGCTGTTGACGATCACCGTGGCGACGGGGATTTTCGCGGTGAATGGCCGGACGTATTTGCCCGCCGTCATTGACTCGACCGTTTCGGGGATGCCGGCGGCCAGCGCGGGCTTCCAGCACGGTGACAGCGTTGTCGCGGTGAACGGCGTTGCGTTGCGCAGCTGGACAGAGTTCGCGTCCCACATTGCGGCATCGCCAAAGACGCCGATGCAGGTAACGCTCACGCGCGCCGGCGCGCCGATGACGATTAACGTCACCCCGGTGGATAGCACCGTACCAAATCCGATGACCGGTGCGCCCCAGCATATCGGCCTCATTGGCGCATGGCCGCATGGCGCGTTCGCGCACGATCCGATGTCGATCGGCGAGTCGCTCGGCAGTGGCTGGCGGGCCACTCTTTCGATGGGCGGGTCCGTGATTGGTGTGCTCGGCGGTCTCGTCCATGGCACTATCAGTGTGAAGATGCTCGGGGGCCCTATTCAGATTGCCCGGACGTCGGTTCAGGCGGCGAAATCGGGGTCCGAAGCGCTGTTTACGCTGATTGCATTCCTGAGCATCAATCTGGCTGTGTTGAACCTGTTGCCGATCCCGATTCTGGACGGCGGCCAGGTTCTATTGGTCGTCGCGGAAGCAGTGAAGGGGAGCCCGTTTAGTGACCGGGTTCGAGACATTTTTATGAAGGTCGGGCTCGCCGCGATCGCGCTGCTTTTTGCGGTGGTGATGTATAACGACTTGAAAGGTCTGATTTTCGGACGGTAACGGGCTTCTGTACCCCTCCCTTTACAGTACCGGAAAAACCGACTATGTTATTATGCTACAACAGAATGACTGACAATTAGAGACCGTTTAGGACATCACAACATGGCATTCGTAAAGACCGCGGCGATCGCAAAGAGTCGCCTGCACGAAACTGACACCGGTTCGACCCCTGTTCAGGTTACGGTGTTGACGGAACGGATCAATTACTTGACCGACCATTTCCGCCAGCACGCGAAAGACCATCACGGGCGCCGGGGTCTCCTCAAGATGGTCGGCAAGCGCCGCCGTCTCCTCGACTATCTCAAGCGCACTGACGTCGATGGCTATCGGAAAGTCATTTCCGATCTTGGCCTGCGCTACTAATAACGACGTATGACACGATGCGCGCGACCGCAACTCTGCGGGCCGCGCGTTTTGTGTTTCCTGCGTTTT
>JANYKA010000100.1 GCA_025358315.1 Gemmatimonadota bacterium
CATCTTTCTGACGCTGTTTGGCGGCGGCGAGTGCGACCTGCGGCTCGAGAACCCCGAGGCGCCGCTCGACTGCGATATCGAAATTCATGCCTCACCGCGCGGAAAGAAAACGCAGCGCATCCATCTGCTCTCCAGCGGCGAGCGGGCACTGGTCGCACTGTCGCTGCTCTTCGGCATTTTCCTCACCAAGCCGAGCCCGTTCTGTCTGCTCGACGAAGTGGATGCGCCACTCGACGACCAAAACATCGGCCGTTTTGTCAAGATGCTCAATCAGTTCAAAGTGCATACGCAATTCATTGTGATCACCCACAATCCGCGCACCACGACCGAAGCTGCCGACGCCGTGTACGGCGTGACGATGCAGGAACCCGGCGTGTCGTCATTGGTGAGTGTGCGTATGAAAGGGCCGGCCGTGGATGGCGCAGAGACACATGCGGCCTGAGCAGTACGGGCTGCGGTGGTGCGTCCGCTTGGCGGCGATGTTGGCCATGGTCACGATTCCACTCACGGCGCAATCGACGTCGGGCACGGCCATCCTGAACGGTCCCGCCGGGAATCCGATCCAGGATGGCACTCCGGCATTTACGGTCACGACCGCGAACTTCCAGCCGCAGGAACTGCCGCTGCAGATCACCGTGCAGATTGCGACACGGTCCGATTTTGGCGGCGCACTGCTGGCAGACACGACCGTGACCGGGTCGGCGGCGTCAATTGTCATCCCGCGACTATTGCCGCAGGCCATCACCATCTGGTGGCGGGCCCGGGTGCGCACTGCGCAAGGCGCGGTCGTGTTTACCGACGCGACCGGGCCACGCACCACAGCGACGTGGCTCACCTTGATCTCACCGAATGAACGCAATGGTTCGACCGTGAGTAGCTTGCAGCCGACGTTTCTCTGGACCGCGGCCGCCATTCACGCGCCGGTGCTGCCATGGTCGTTTCGAATTCGCATCACCCGGTCGTCCGACAACGCCACGGTGCTGACCGGCACACTGCCGGATACCGTCTTCGTCCCGTTCCAGCCGCTCGAATCAAACACCTCGTACCGTTGGACCATCATTGCAATTCTCTCAACCGGCGACAGCGTTCGCGTCAACAGTTTCGCCACGTTCGTCATCCTCGATCCGAATGCACCGGCAGCAACAGTACTGTATCACAATTTCCCGAATCCCTTCCCCACGGCCACGGTTGCAGCGACCTGCATCTGGTTCGATCTGCGCTTGCAGTCCGAGGTCCAGCTTGAAATTCTGGACATTCGCGGCAATCACGTGGCGCGCATCCTGCCCGGTCGCGGCCTCGCCGGCACGCTCCCCGCAGGACGCTACGGACGTGCTACCATCGGCAGCAGCAGCGGGTGCGATGATCGCCTCACATGGGATGGACGCGCCGACAATGGGCAGTTTGTGCCACCCGGCGTGTACATCGTCCGGTTTCGCGGTGACAGCAAGGTCAGCCAGCTGACGCTCCTCTGGAAAGGACACTGACAGCGCCGTTGGCGAACCGTCTATATTTCAAGACGTTTCCCAAGTCCGCTCTATCAGAGGCCGAAGATGCTCGTCGTCATGTCCCACAATGCCACCGCGGCCCAGATCGAGGCCGTGTGTGCCACGATCACCTCAATGGGCTACACCCCTGCCCCAATGCCGGGCGCGCAACGCACGGCTGTCGGCCTGGTCGGCAACGACGGTCGGGTCGACGACACGTTGATCGCCGAGCTCCCGGGTGTGGCAAAAATTATCCACGTCTCCAATCCGTACAAACAGGTCTCGCGCGAGTGGCGCCCGGAAAATACCATCGTCACGATTGCCCCCGGCGTGAGTTTTGGGGGCGAAGAAATTCCCGTGATTGCCGGCCCCTGTTCCGTAGAGACCGAACAGCAAATCGTCGAGTCGGCATTGATTGTGAAGGCCGCAGGCGCGATCGGCCTGCGCGGTGGTGCATTTAAACCGCGCAGTTCGCCGTATTCGTTCCAAGGTTTGGGAAAGAAAGGACTCGAATTGCTCGCGCTGGCTAAACGCGAAACGGGTCTGGCTATCGTCACCGAAGCGATGGACGACGAAGGCGCGCACCTCGTGGCGGAAGTGGCCGACTGCATTCAAATCGGCGCCCGTAACATGCAGAACTATTCGCTACTCAAGACCGTCGGCCGCATTGGCAAACCGGTGCTACTCAAGCGCGGAATGGCTGCCACAATTCAGGATTTATTGCTGAGCGCCGAATACATCCTCAGCGAGGGAAATCCGCACGTCATCTTATGTGAACGCGGACTGCGCAGTTTCGATTCCGCATCGCGCAATTTATTCGACCTCACGGCCATCCCGGTGGTGCACCAACTCTCCCACTTGCCGATTGTGGCGGATCCAAGCCACGGCACGGGTCGCCGGGACAAAGTGTTGCCGATGGCCCGGGCCGCCGTTGCTGCCGGCGCCGATGGCCTGCTGATTGAAATGCATCCGCATCCCGACCGCGCGCTGTCCGATGGCGCGCAGTCGCTCAACGCCGATCAGTTCACCGAGCTCATGCAGCAGATTCGTCGTGTGGCCGAAGCTGTGGACCGCCAAATCGCCGGTTCGGTCGCCGCGGTCTCGTGATCTATCGACCGGCGCTGTCATTCGCGTTGGTGGCGTGCTCCGCCGTCGGCGCGGCGCTCGGATCGGCACAAACGTTATCGCCTGACCTGCTCGACCGCGCCGCCCGCACCTACGCATCCACACGCACTTTGCGCGCGGCGTTTCATCAGACGCTCACCAGTCCGGCCACGCAAACCGTTCGCAATGCCACTGGCGTGCTCGTGCAGCGGGGGCCGGCACAGTTCGCGCTCCGTTTTTCCGATCCGGCTGGCGATGCGATCGTCAGCGACGGTACAGCCATCTGGGTGTATCTGCCGAGCACCGCAAAAGGTAGCGTCATCAAGGTACCGATGCAGTTGGGTAACGGATTCGACTTGCTCACTCAGCTACTTCGTAGCCCGCGCGCGACCTACGTCGTGGCGCCGCTCGGTGACAGCGCGGTCGGCCCACACGCGACTTCTGTGTATGCCCTCACACCGAAGAACGCCGCTGCCCCCTTTTCGCGCGCCAAGGTCTGGCTTGGCCGCGCCGACGCGTTGCTCTGGCAATTGGAGACCGTTGAACAGAGCGGACTGGTACGACGCGTGCGCTTCACATCCATCAAGGTGAATGCGAAGCTGCCAACCGGCGCCACGACATTCAGCGTACCGGCTGGAGTGAAAGTTCTTGATCAAGCGGCGATTTTCGGCGGCAAGCCCTAGGCAGATTGCACCGCGGCCCACCGCGAGACCCGACGACCCAACAAAGCCGCCGTCCCGTCCGTAGTCCTTATGTCTATTCCTCCCGGAGCCCGTCAAATGCAGGTTGCCCTATCTCTGCACCGCACGTGGCGCATGGCCGCCGCGTGCGGTTTTGCGTTTGCGATAGCCGCGCCAATCAGCGCGCAAGACAAAAATGAGAACGTTGATTTCGCCACCATCGAGCGCATCAAGAGCGAAGCGATGCAGCACTCACAGGTGATGGACATCATGAGCTGGCTGACCGATGTACATGGTCCGCGCCTGACCGGCTCGCCGATCACCCGGATGGCCGGCGATTGGGCGGTCACCACGATGAAATCCTGGGGCCTGGCCAATCCGCATCTCGAATCGTGGGGCCCGTTCGGCCGTGGCTGGACCAACGAAAAGTTTAGTTTTCAGGCGACTGCCCCGCATGCCTTCCAGATTCAGGCGGTACCGCGCGCTTGGAGTCCGAGCACCAAGGGCAAAGTCACAGGCCTCGCCGTGATGCTGCCAACGCTTGACTCGCTCGCCGATCTCGCCAAACTCGCCGGGAAATTGCGCGGCAAGTTCGTCATGATCGGTGCGTTGCGCGCCGTAAACCCGCATATGACAGCGGAGGGATCGCGTTACACCGACGCGCAGCTCGACACGATGGCCGCCGCGCCGCCGCCGGTACCCGGTGGCGGTCGCGGTGGTGCACCAGGTGGTGGCCGCGGCGGCGCGACTGCCGCATTCAACGTGTTGCGAGACACCGCTGGGATGCGCTGGCTCGAAAAGGAAGGGGTCGCTGCTGTTCTGCTTCCGTCACGCGGCGATGGCGGCACGATCTTCACCGACAATGGCAGCCCACGCGTCCAGGATGCCGCACAGGTGGCAATGGTGCATGTCGGCATCGAGTCGTACGGCCGCATCGCCCGCATTCTGCAGAGGAACCTGCCAGTGACGCTCGAGATGGAAATGACGAACAAATTTTACGACGATAATCTGAACTCGTTCAATGTTATCGCCGAGATCCCCGGAACCGACCCGAAGCTCAAAGATGAAGTCGTGATGATCGGCGGCCACTTCGACTCGTGGCACGGCGGCACCGGCGCGACCGACAACGCCGCCGGATCGGCTACGATGATGGAAGCCATGCGCGTATTGCAGACCCTCGGCCTGAAGCCACGGCGCACCATTCGTATCGGACTCTGGACCGGCGAAGAACAGGGACTCTTCGGTTCACGCGCCTATGTGCTCCAACATTTTGGCCCGGTCGGTATTCCGACTGCCGAGCAAGCAAAATTCGCCGCGTATTTCAATATCGACAACGGCACCGGCCGGGCGCGCGGTGTGTATGAGCAGGGCAACGCCAGCGTGGGGCCGATCTTCGCGGCTTGGATGGCACCATTCAGCATCATGGGGATGAAGACGGTCACCATCTCGAATACGGGCGGCACTGACCATCTCTCATTTGACGCGGTCGGCTTGCCAGGCTTTCAATTCATTCAGGATGGACTCGAATACAACACGCGCACCCATCATTCGAATATGGATGTGTACGAGCGCATTCAGTCTGAAGACATGATGTTCAACTCGGCCGTACTGGCGAGTTTTGCCTGGCAGGCTGCACAACGCGATGAGAAGTTGCCGCGCAAGGCCGCCCCGGCGCCGCGACCGCCAGCACCCTAATGCTTACCCGTCACCTTTTGAATCAGCGCATCGGGCGCGGTGACGCCCAGCAATAGCGCAGCAGCCTGCGCAATCATTGCGTCGCTATGAACGGACCGAAGTTGCGCGCCCGGGACACCAAATGCCTGGCGCGCAACTTCGGCACCGATAACCCGGTCGATCGCCGCATGCGCGTCGTCGTACACCGGGCGCGGCACGATCACGTGTTGCGCGACGAGTGCCTTCCAGAATCCTTGCCGCATCTCCGGTGTGACAACAAATTCGGGAGTCTTTGCAATTCCGCGATGTGTGACATCTGCGGCAAATGTGGTAAGGGCAGCCCGAAACTGCGGCACTTTTACTCCAACGGCGCTGACCCACGCGCGCTCGACCGGCGAAATCGTGCTGTCACCGGCCACGACATCGGGCACGATCCCGCCGCCGCCCACTACCGTTCGACCTCGATCGGTCTTGTATTTTGGGCGAAGCGAATCCGCTACTACGACATCGTGCTTGCCGTGCGGCCGGTCGATACTGCGCCCGACAGGCGTGTACCACAGTGCATTCGTCACCTTCAACGCTGCGCCGTTTTCCAACTGCAGCACCTGTTGCGCACTTCCCTTACCGTAGCTGGGCCGCCCCATCACGATGGCACGGTCGTGGTCCTGCAGCGCGCCGGCGACGATTTCTGCTGCACTCGCCGTGCCGCTGTTTACCATCACAATCACCGGCAGTTTGGGCCAGCGTTGCGCAACAGTATCCAGGTACGTCGCATTCGCCGCCGCCATGCGACCGCGGGTCGAAACGATCTTCTGCCCTTTGCCAAGGAACAGGTCGGCGACCGCGACGCCTTGCGAGAGCAACCCACCCGGATTGCCACGCAAGTCGAGCACCAGTGACTTGGCGCCAAGCTGGACGAGCGAATCCAATGCCTGGGCGACTTCGATTGCGGTGGAATCGCTGAACGACGTGATCGCGAAAAATGCGACGCCGGCATCGAGCATCATCGCACGCTGCACGGAACTGACATGGATGTCGCTGCGCACGAGCGTCAGCGGAATCCGGGATCCGCCACCGCGCATAATCACCAGCTTGACGGTGCTCTCGAGCGGCCCGCGCAGGGCGTTCCGCGCTTCGTCTATCGTCCAGCCCTTCATCGGCTGGCCATCGATCTCCACCAACCGGTCTCCGGGTTGCAGTCCGCCACGCTCCGCCGGCATTCCCGTCCGCGTCGACAGCACCGTGATCCAGCCATCGCGCACGTCAACAGACATTCCCACGCCGCGATAACTGCCGGCGGTTGCTTCACGCAAACGTCGCAGCCGCTCGGGCGGGAGGTAGGCCGTGTTCGGATCGCCCAGCTCGCCAACCATCCCGATCGCCGCATCGCTGTACATGGAGTCAGTCGATATCGAGTCGATCCAGCTCATCTGCACGCGGTGCATCACGTTGCCAAGCAAACGCTGACCCTGCGCGGTCGTGATACGCGGGGCATTGCCCGGTGCCGCCAGTCCGCGCCGCATGAGCCAGCCGCCCGACAGGAGCGCCACAAACAGCACGATTGCTGCCGCCAGTCGACGATTCATCTTCATACGCTCACCCCCAACGCCGCACGCAACGAATGCAACATGGGAATTCGCGTCGACACTGCATCGATGACCCGCGTCCCCACTTCGTCTTCGCTTCCAGCGGCATCGATTGCGACGATCGGCCCGCACTCGGCGTGAGCAGCCTGCCACGCCGCGGTCGCGAACTCCGCCAGCGACTGTTCCACGCGCAAATGAAATGAATCACCGGACTGTTCCATCCGGTCGCGTCCGCTGCGTTGCGTCGCACGCGCAATTCCAATGTGTGCCGGAAGCGTAAGCAACAAGGTCAAATCGGGGACCAATCCGTCGGTCGCCACGGCATTCGCGGCCTGAACATCGGCCATCGGCAATCCGCGGGCGCCCACTTGATAGGCGTACGTGGAAAGAAAAAATCGATCGAGCAACACGACCGTTCCAGCAGCGAGGGCCGGCCGCACCTCGCGCGCCATTAACTCGGCGCGCGACGCCATAAACAACAGCGCTTCGGCGCGGGCCGACATCGTGGATGCCGGATCGAGCAACAGGCGGCGAATCTCATCGCCGAGCCGGGTACCACCCGGTTCACGGAATGTCACCGTCAGCACTCCGGCCGCCGTGAGCCGGCCACCAAGCCGGGCGACTTGCGTGCTCTTCCCTGCGCCCTCGACGCCCTCGAAAACAATCAGCTGGCCAGCGATCACCTGGGTCACCCGAGCGTAATAATTGAACTCGTGGCGCCCTTCTTGATGCCGTCAAGAATCCATTGATTCACCTGCATCATCACTTTGTCGAAATTTTCATTGGCGACCAGCACCCGCTGATACGTCGCGTTGGTTTGCACCGTACCGAGCAAACCGTCGAGCGCCTGCTCCATTTCCGGAGTGGGGTTCTGACCGCCTTCGATCATTTTCTGCGCTTCCTGCCGCAGCCGCTCCATTTTTTCGAGCAACGCCATCGCATCCTTGTCGGCACTGAGCAAGTCGTTGGCGCGCTTCACCGTCTGATACTCACTGCTCTGACCAATCAACCGGCCCAGTTCGACCGCACGTTCACTCAACATCACAGCTCCTTGCGTCTGGCCACGAGAAATCGTTCGCGACCGGTGAAGTCCATCCGTAGTTCGACATCGCATAAGCGCGAGTCAGTTGCCGCGCACTCACGCGCCAGCGCCGCGCGACGTGTGTCAATCTCCAGCACCAGCACACCGCCGGCCTCCAGCACATCGGGCGCCCCGTGCACCAACGCGCGGATGGCCGCCATGCCATCGTCGGCACTGAACAACGCGATCGCCGGCTCCCAATCCCGCACCAGCGCCGGAAGTTCGGCCGCCTCGGCAGATGAAATATAGGGGGGGTTCGAGACCACTGCCCGGACCCGCTCGCCGGCCAGCGGCTCGAGTAAATCGCCCTGCCGGAACTCCAGCACACTACGGCGATCGAGCGGAATGGTGTCGACATTCGCTCGCGCCACATTGAGGGCATCCGACGAAATATCCGTAGCTATCACGCGTTCAAAGTTGCCCTCGGCGGCGAGGGAAAGGGCCACCGCACCGGAGCCCGTCCCCACATCAACTACGGTGCCGCCGCCACCGGCGAGTGCCAACGCCGTTTCTACGAGCAGTTCCGTTTCGGGGCGCGGAATCAATACGCGTCGATCAACAAACAGTGTGAGATGGCGAAACGACACGCGGCCGGTTGCGTACTGCATCGGCATGCCGGTGCGCAGTCGTGCGGCAGCAAGTCGAACCGTCGCCACCGTCTCAGCAGTGAGCTCGCGTGCACCGTTAGCGCTCGGCCAAAATCGTGGCTGATCCAACACAATCGCGATGAGATCGCGCGCCTCCGCTCTTGCCGGAGGCACACCTGCGCCGGCAAGGGCAATGCTCAGTTCATCGAGAAGCGCGGAAAGCTGCATCTGCTACGGGCACACGGGTGACAGGAGACTACGCGGCAGCGATCAGTTGCTGCCACCCAATTGTTCTTCCACGCGCGCCAGCTGGTAGGCTTCGATCAGTGAGGCCAAATCGCCATTCATCACGCCAGCAAGATTGTGGGTCGTGAAGTTGATTCGGTGATCGGTCACGCGGCTCTGCGGAAAGTTGTACGTGCGGATTTTTGCGGACCGATCGCCGGTGCTCACCTGCGATTTGCGCATCCGGGAACGCTCGGCTTCCTGAGCGGCCACTTTCAGATCGAGCAACCGGGCGCGGAGCACTTCCATTCCCTTCAGTTTGTTTTGAAGCTGACTCTTTTGATCCTGCTGACTCACGACGAGTCCGCTCGGAATGTGCGTAATGCGCACCGCCGAATCGGTGGTGTTCACGCTCTGCCCGCCGGGGCCGCTGGAGCGGAAGACGTCGATGCGCAGATCCTTGTCTTCGATTTTGAGATCGATTTCTTCGGCTTCGGGCAACACGGCAACGGTCGCGGCTGACGTGTGAATGCGGCCCGCCGCTTCGGTGGCCGGCACGCGCTGCACCCGATGCACGCCGCTCTCGCCACGCATTTCACCGAATGCGCCCATACCCTGAATTTTAAAAATCGCTTCTTTCAAGCCGCCAAGCGTTCCGTCGGACAGCGAAATGATCTCGATTTTCCAGCCTTTGCGCTCGATGTACCGCGTGTACATCCGGTAGAGATCGGCGGCAAAAAGCGCTGCTTCGTCGCCGCCGGTGCCGGCGCGGATTTCGACAATGCCATTGCGGTCATCAAGCGGGTCGTGCGGCAACAGCAACGGTTTGAGCCGTTCTTCGAGACTGAGGATATTCGCCGTGAGGCGTTCTTCTTCGGCGCGCGCCTCGGCCGCCATCTCGGCATCATCGCTGGCCGCGAGCTCACGGGTTTCCGTGAGCTCGCTGTCGGCGCGGGTCAGTGTATGCGCGAGCTCGACGACTTGGGCAAGCCGCTGATGTTCACGCCCCAACGACGCAAGGAGCTTCGCGTCCCGAACGGTTTTCGGGTCGAGAAGCTCCTTTTCTACGTCGGCCGCACGCGCAATGGCGTCGGCTAGCAGGTCCCGCAGGCTCAGGCAGTCGCCTTCGCGTACTTCTGACGGAAGCGCTCAACACGGCCGGCGGTATCGATCAGCTTCTGCTTGCCGGTGAAGAACGGGTGGCACGCCGCACAGATATCGAGATGAATCTCGGCCT
>JANYKA010000149.1 GCA_025358315.1 Gemmatimonadota bacterium
GCCGTATTTCGCGACTGGGCTAATTCCGCCAACCAAGCCAACGAGGGATGACCGTCTGTTTGGTGTAGCGCTTGGAGAAGCGTACGGAGCAAAGCTGCCAATTGCACACCGCATTGATCGCGACGCGCAGCAAGCGGGCACCGGTGCGCTGCTGCAGGAACACCGGCTGGCTCTTCGGTCATTGGTGCCACAACTGCTCGCAGCGCAAAAGGCGCACGATATTGTGAAGTTCGACGCGCTGCGAAAAAAAACCATCAGCACGTGGAATGCATTGCTATCGACGTATCACGCGCTAGCGGCGACGCCGGAAATTGGAAAACGAATTGATGTGGAGTTGGCCGAGGTCACTGGTGCGACGGAGATGCACCACCACTAGAGTACCCCCGGCATGACCGTGCATCGTTTCACGATGTCCTGAATCAGTTGCTGAACCTTTTTTCGACCTGGTACATCAAGGCTCGTCACGCGCGTGGGGCCAGTCGCTGGCACGGCGGTTATCGCTTCTGATCCGTCGAGCACGTCGCCGCGTGATGAAAAAGTGGCCATCACCCGCACTTCGCCGCCGGTTGTGGGAACTACGGTGAATGCCCGAAATGACTGCGGAATTCCGTCGTCGCGCAGCGTAAAGGTCAGCCGGCGCATTGGGCTGGCGAGGTCAAATACATACACGGTCCATTGTCCCGACTGATGCGTGGCCGGATCGTCGTGCACGGCGTGGCAAGAACCGCCTTGTGCCGGAAGATCGGCGATCGCGAGGGAAACTTCCCGAGCCACGAGGGATTTCTCGGAGTTGCAGGCTGAAGCAACCACGAGTGCCGCAAACACCAGCGTTGTGCGCGACTCAAATTGCACGGATTGCTCCCAAAGGAGGTGCGAAACGTTTGAATATCGGAAACTTATCCGGTTGACCTAAAAGTGTCTTGAGCCTGGCTAAAGTAATCTGCAGTATTGTTATGATGCGCCCGCCGTTCCCCACCCACTGATGGGGCGTTAATTTTCCAGCAGTGAGGTCTCATGTTAAATGTCTTTCTGACCCGCCTAGTCCGACGTGTGGGTACTGGGTTCCTGTTGTTTACGGTTACGTCATCGCTGGCGGCGCAACTTCCAGCCGGTGTGAAGACGGGCGCCAGTGTTGAGGGGATCACCGAGTACACACTCGACAACGGACTTCGCGTCCTGATTTTCCCGGACGCGAGCAAGCCGACGGCGACGGTCAATATCACCTATCTCGTGGGATCACGGCACGAAGGGTACGGTGAAACCGGAATGTCGCACTTACTCGAACATATGGTGTTCAAGGGCACGGACAAGCATCTAAACATCCCTCAGGAAATGAGCGATCAAAGTATGTAATTCCGGCGAAGATCTCCGTGGTGAAGGCCGGGGACTTTGCGGGGCACCGGCCAAAGACAGGGGCGATTAAACCCTAACGCTTCAAGGTGGGGAAGAATTTGAGAAAAGGCGAACGTTGCAGGGCGAAGGGAAACAGAAGTTCGCTTCGCCCTGCGACGTTTGCCTCTTCTATTTCTTTTCCTGCGCGATGAGGTGTGCTTCGAGCAGTCTGACTCTCAGATCCGCAGTTTTTCGACCAGAATATTCTGCCATTTTATCAAACACCATCCGGGCCTTTGCAATGCTGCCCGTATGCAGGAGTGTTGTTACCGCGGCGTCGCGGAACAGATCGTTGTCCAGCCAGCTTCGCTCATTCACGCGGGCGTTGAGCACGGGATCGATCTCGACAGCGGCCGCCGCCCAGTCATAGCCGGTCACGGCGTGCAGAAACCGCCACGCGGCGCGCGCATCGATCGGGGCGTGCTGATCGTACAAATACTTTGTGACCGACGCGTAAAACATATCATCGCTCCATCCCATCGTGCCGCTGTGGATGTCGCTGTCTACGCCGGTTGCGAGTTTAAAGAAGTAAGTCCAATCTGCCGGCGCGTTGTTTGCGGCAAGTAATTGGCGAAGCAGTTGGTAGCGTCCCGCCGCCACACGGAAATCCCGGTCGGTATTGTCCGGGTTGTCTGGTGGCACGATTTCGCCCGAGTGCAGCCGCGCGCCAAGTGCCTGCGACTTTATCCGCACGATGTTCACATGCGGATCAGTTTCGGAGTTCGGAAGAATCCGATCACCAAGCAAGGCGGATCCCAGATCGAAGCGACCGTCGGCCAGGCCGTAGAAACCATTGGCGACTTGTTTCATATATCGCGAACGCTCCGTGTGCAGATCGAGCTCCGGATAAAAATCTGAGTTCGCGCCCTGTGTATCAACCAATAGAGGAGCAAATGTCGCACGCGAAGCGAGATGCACGCGGTCGAGCGTGGCCGGTGTGATTGTGGCGAAGTGCCGCAAATCCCTGGCGATCGCTGTCAAGGTGAAGACCGACCAGTCGGGCTTGGGAAGTTCCGGCTGATTCGACGCAACAATCAGCATGTCGACGTCGGCCGTGAGATAGATCTGATATGAGGGAAAGTTGCGGTGGATGGCCTTGATCACTGACAGGACAAGGCCATCGTCGATCTCGTAGAGATGGAGCCACTGCCCGAACACGCCGTTGGGTGTGAGATACGTGCGCACGCGCTGATAGAACTCGTCGGTGAACAGCCCACTGACGCCACTGACCCACGGATTCGACGGTTCGGAGAGAATCAGGTCGAATGTCCGGTTGTTCGATGCGAAGTAACTCTTCGCATCGTCGTGCACATACTGAGCACGCGGGTCGTCGAAGACCCGGCGGTTGACCGGATAAAACACGTGCGATCCGTTGATCATCTCCGGCTCAATATCGATCGTTACGAGCTTCTCGATCGCGGGACTGCCGAGCAACAGGTGTGATGACATTCCCGACCCGTTACCGATTACTGCTCCCCGCTTGGCGTTTGGTACATGCGCGAGCGTGATCAGTGGAAGCAACACCTGCGTCGATTCGTCGCCGTCAAGCGGACGAACGCTCGAATCACCGTCCGGCAAAAACCAGGTCGGAGAGAGGGAGGCATCTGGTTTGCCGTTGGTCGCAAGCGAATAGCTGCCATCGTCGCCCTTGCGCACGCTCACGGTCGCCGTTCGTCCGTCTCTATAGAAGACAATGGATCGCATTCCTGTCGCAGGCACCCGGCCATACCGATAGACACCGCTGATAAGAATTCCACGATCGAATGGCACGAACAGGACGGCATAAATCACCATAAAGACGGTTGCGCCAGTGAACCCAACGACGCATGTACGATGGCGCGCATGTCGCTTGCCGGACAGAAACAGCAGCCAGACGCCGAGGAGCATGTCAATCGCGCCGCCGCTGACGAGCAATGCCTTCATGCCGAGCAATGGCAGTAGGACGAGTGCGGCCACAGCGGCGCCGACAATCGAGCCAAGCGTGTTCACGCTATACACAGCGCCGATGGCTTTCTCCCCGCCGCCTGCGGCCATCAGTATTCGCGTAATCAACGGCAGCGTGATGCCGGCGCAGAACGTGGCCGGAAGCATCACAGATAGTGCAATGCCGTATTTCGCGACGGAAAATAAATGGTAGCCGTCGACAGTTGTGTCGAGCCCTTGAATGAGCGCTGCCATCCAGTCAAAACTTGCGAGATACGCAGTGAGCGTCACGATGGCGAGCGCACCCATCGCCCACTGAGTAATGCCCAGCGCTCGCAACGGGTCACGGAATTGGTCGGCCCGGGAGCGCACCCAAAACGCACCTAATGCGAGGCCGAGAATGAACGCTGAGAGCATCAACTCGAACGAGTGCGTTGCGCTGCCGAGCACAAGCGAAAGCATCCGGACCCATGCGATCTCGTAGATGAAGCTGGCGAGGGCGGTGCCGGCAGCGACGATCAACAATACGCGCCAAAGCTGGGGCAACGATGGATCGAAGGCACCAGGTATACTCGACCCAGGTATCGGTGAATCCAGTCTGGCCGGCGGTGGCTCCGGGACGTCATCGTTGTCCTTTTCCAACCGGACGGCGCCAAATACGATCAGCCCAACCAGGAGATTAATTACTGCCGCGGTGAGCAGGGTGCCGGGAAGCCCGACCGCGCCAATTAAATAGAAGCCGGCGACCAGCACGCCCACCGCTGCACCGATGGAATTCGCGAAATAGAGCACAGATAACACACGGCCGGTATCTGTGCCGCCGTTGCTTGATACGCGACGCAGCAATCCCGCACTCATCAGTGGGAATGTTGTGCCGAGCAGCACCGACTGAGGGAGAATCAGTAATCCGGCGATCGTCCACTTCACAATCACCAAATCGCCGCCGCCGGCCAGGGCCGGAAAGATCGAACTGTATGCGACGTCGCTTACGGCACGAAACAGTACATGGAAAAACAGACCGATGAACCCCACGGCGATTTCAACGGCCGCGTACGTGACTAATGGTTCTTTGATTCGTTCGGAGTACCGTGCCGCGATTGCCGCTCCAGCCGACATGCCGCCCAGATAGATCACGAGAACGATGACTTGGGCATATGCGCTGTGGCCAACAAACAAGCCGAGGTAGCGGCTCCAGATGGACTCGTAGATGAGGCCGGCCGCGCCGGAAAATACGAATACGAGGGTGAGGAGGAGAGGCATAGGTGCGGGAAAGCTATCCCTCGCCATCGCCTACCGTCGGGTGGCGATCATCCGCATTCCGTATTTTGGGCGAAGCGTGATGCGCGGTTGCAGCGCGATCCGTTGCTTGGGTGCAAGCCACAGTCGCCACCGCTGGGCGAGGGTCGCCAGCACTAATACGGCTTCGGTCCAGGCGAATTGTTCGCCAATGCAAATGCGGGTGCCGGCACCAAACGGGAAGTAGGAGAATTTCGGACGCTTCGCCACTTCTTCAGCACTCCAACGGTCTGGATCAAATCGCTCGGGATCGGAAAACCAGCGGGCATCGCGGTGCTGTGTGTACTGACTGGCAAGTACGATCGTCCGTGCCGGCAGCGTGTACTCGCCAAGCTGGTACTCATCAATCGCGCGTCGGCCAATGGCATATGCCGGCGGGTACAGTCGCATCGTCTCCGCCACGACGCGCCGGGTGTATTCGAGTTTCGGCAAGTCCGCGAACGATGGCTCGTGTCCGAGTGCATCCACTTCGGCGTGGAGCTTGGTCTCGACGTCATGATTACGGGCCAGTACATACCACGCCCATGTGAGCAGGTTTGCTGTGGTCTCGTGCCCGGCAATAAACAGAGTCATCGCTTCGTCGCGCAATTGTTGGTCGGACATACTTGTGCCGTCGTCATCAGTGGCAAGCAAGAGCATCGACAGCAGGTCCCCACGATCTACTGGATTCGCGCGACGCTCAGCAATGATTCGAAATACCGTTTCGTCGAGCCGTTTGCGGCCGCGATTGCCTTTGCGAATGACCGGCAACGGCAGCTTTTGGATGATTTCACTGAACGGCATCATCGACAGGTTGAACGTGTCGAAGACGTCAGACAGGGCTTGGCCGATTTCGCTGGCCTCGTGCTCGACGTCGGCATCGAATAGTGTTTTGCCGACGATAGCGAGGGTCAGTGCCATCATGGCTTTGTGGACATCAAATTCGATCGAATCGTGCCAGCGATCGCGCACGCGCGCCGTGTATTCGACCATTGCCGCAGCATAGGTCGCGATACGTTCGCGATGAAACGCCGGCTGTACCAACCGTCGTTGCTGAAGATGCGACTCGCCTTCGTTCGTCAGCAACCCGTTGCCCAGGAAAATCCGTGCCCGTTCGAGTGCGCGGCCCTTTGTAAAATTCTTTTGGTGCGTGACCAGCACATCACGGATCGCATCCGGATGATTCACAAAAACAAACGGCTGCGATCCAAACCGGAACCCGACGATATCACCGTACTGTGCCGCGATGGCAATGAGAAAGTTCAGTGGATCCCGCCGAAACCGAATAAAAAGATCGGCCGGGAATCGGGCTTTTGGCCCTGGTGGGAATCGCACGGATGCCACGAGGTCAGCGGATCTCGAACGTCAGTGTCGCCCATTTTGACTCATAGTCCACCTTCCCATCAGTCACGGGCACCATGCGAATAAACTTCACATACCATCGGCCGGCCTTGTCGAGTTTCACGTGCACAATGCCGTCGCGGTCACTGCGCAACGATTGAACGGCGAGGCGAGTGTCACCGTTAGAACCGGCGCGGCCGCCGATCTGCACGAGTTGATTCGCCACCGGCTTGCCGTCAACCAGGCAGCGGAAGGCAACCGTCGTTCCGACCTTGGTAGCATACGGGTTCGCTAGCGGAACGAGTTCGGCGGGATAGCCGAACACGGTGCCCCACGCCTCGGACCGGGTGTCGCCGACTTGAAAGATGGCCTTGATGTGTTTGTGATACCGTTCGCGGGCGGGCTTGGTGCTGGTGCCATTTTTCTTGCGGAGCGCGAGGATATCCGGGATGCCGTCCTCTGCCAGATAGCTATTGAAAGCCTTGGCATCAAGATGAAATTCAAGTGGCCTTGTTGAAAGGCCCACGATGTACGTTCCTGATTTGCCGGTGGTATAACTCAAACGCGATGTGTCTCCGTGTGTGTCCCAATGGGCGCTGTCAATGGTGGCTCGGCCGTCCGGTGATACGACACTCAAGTCGGCGACACGGGACCATTCGATCGCGTTTTCGCTCTTGGAGAACGTGCCGTTCAGCACGGGCATTTGTACAGGTGCACTGGGCGCCACGAAATATGATGTGAGCCGCCAAAACATATCGTGCGCGTCGAGACGGACGGCGGTCAACAGAAAGACAATGGCAACGGTGGCACGAACCAGCAGCCTTCGACGGGCGGCAGACTTTGACAGATCAATCATTTGGGCCTCTAAACGGAAGATGCATGAGAGTATTTTCCTGCGACACGGAGAAGTTACTCCTCCTCCTCCCCGCCTCGCGACTCCCCGCGCGCTTCATCAATGACTTTTCGTGAGCCCACCAGATACGGCAATAGTTTGACATGCCGCCGCACTAGGTGAGCGCTTCCGGATCCATTTTTTCGAAGACACGGCCCAATGCGCCAATCAGCCACCAGATTTCGCCAATCAGCACGGCGATCGCGATTGCCCCAGCCACCGCGATCGCCGGTGCGCCGCGCGCCGGTCCGCCGATGAACGTTGCACCGACGGTGACGCCCACCGGCACAAAGAGGGCGATCACCAGCGCCATCATCGATCCAAAGGTGAGCAGGAGGTTCTGCCCCATCGCCTCCAAGCCACCGGCGTCCGGTCCGAGCCGCACCCACCCTGGAAAGAGTACGGCCGCGCCATTTTGAATTCCAATGCTGACGGCGTTGACTGCCAGCAGCCCCAGTGGGACGAGCACAAACGCTACGATAGTTGTCGCGGTGTCCAACTTTGCGCGAGCCGAGGGCGGCATTACGAAATACGCGACCACGAGCATCAGGCCCTGAAAAATGGCGAGCACAAGCGTCGGCGAAGCCATCTCGGCGAGCACGAGTTCGGCGCCACTGAGCGGATATGTTTTCAGCAATGGAAGATTGGGCAGGTCCTGCCGCAGATCGTTGCGCACAGTACGGGGGCCCATAAACAGTGCGAACGCCGCGAGAATCAGGTATGGCAACGCGAGTTCAGCGTCCGCGGCCCCGTGAGACGTCGCCGAGATCACGCGCGTGATCACCGCTAGCAGTACGACGAGTACCACCGCGGACTGCAGCGAACCGGCGCGAGTGAGAGCGAGGGTGTTCTTCCACATGATGGCGACGGCCGGGCGGCCGAGCGGCGCGAGCGGCAGCCAGTCACGCTTCACTGTCACTGTGACAATCGCCGCAGAGCCACCGGCGCGCCGGTCTTTGAAGGCGGCGCGCCGTTTCGCCATTTCAGCTGAAGCTACAGTTGCGGCTTCTTCAAACGGCACCCGCATGGAGAGCACCCAGACCACATGCAATGCGACAATACCGAGGACGATTGCAAACGCTTTAGCCCACTGTTCGGATGAACTGGCCATCACCGGCGCGATTACCAGCCGCATGAGCAAAATTATGTAGCTTTGAAGCGGGAGATTGAGCGTCCGTTCAAACACGGCGAAACCGTTGGAGAAATCGATCGATCCCAACTGCCGAAGCACCGGAAGCGCGCCGATCGCAATTACGATTACTGCTGACGCGGCCAACAGTTTGGCCGCGATCAAAACGGCCTTGCGCACACCGTGGATTGGCGACAGTTGCACGAGCGCCGTACCGAGACGATGTAGGCTGAGCACCGTGAACATTCCCCAGGCAGTGGCAAAGAGCTCGGCCCCGGAGAGCGATAGCCTAAAGCGGCGAAACAAGAACGCCCAAATTACGGCGTTGATGATAATCAGCAGCTGGGAGCGAATGATTTTGTACGCCAATAGCGCGCGGCGGGAAATTGGCGCAGGAAACAGGAACTGCACCTCGGCTGGCTGGAATGCGAGAGAGCCTTGAACGCCGCCGCGCAGCCACCAAAAGATTATCACTACGGTAAGACCGAATCCTGCGACCGTACCGAGCGTAGTGCTGACGGTATTAACAACAGTTCCGGACGTTGCACCCACGGCGCCGGGCCGCAAAAACACCAGCCAGATGTACCCGACGCCGAGGAGCAATGCCACAGCATAGCGGGGAGTTTTCACTCGTTTGAATTGCGTAACGAACCGGTTGCGAACCGTGCGGACAATCAGGAATGCGAGCGCGTTGGTGACACTCCGTGTGCCGGTGCGGTCGCTCACAGGGTTGGACTACCCGCGTCGCCAGTGAGTGTCAGGAAAATGTCTTCAAGGCTTTGTCCGGTAAGGTCAGGCCGGTCGGCGACGATTTGGGCAAGAGACCCGCGCGCGACGCAGCGTCCGCGCCGAATGACGAGCAGGGTCGTGCACAACTCCTCCACAAGATTCAGTAAGTGCGAACTCAGGATGACGGCCGCACCATCGCGTGCCCGCGCGGCAATAGTCGTGCGCATTTTCTTGATTCCCGACGGATCGAGTCCAGTGAGCGGTTCATCCAGAATCAGCACTTTTGGGTTGTGGAGCAATCCACACGCAATAGCGAGTTTCTGTTTCATTCCACGGGATAGCTCGCCCGGTAGCGAGCGCCGTTTGTCGGTGAGCTCGAGCTCTTCCAATAAGATGGGCGCGCGCGATGGAGCATCGGCCACTCCATACAACCGGCCAACGAACCGCAGATGCTCTTCGACCGTGAGATAGTCGAAGAGATGTGGCTCGTCCGGCACGAACGCGAGGACACTCTTGGCTTGCGGCCCTTCGGTTTGCAGGTCGTAGCCGGCAATGCGAATGTTGCCGGCGCTCGGATTGATGATCCCGCAGAGGCTGCGTAGTGTGGTCGTCTTGCCGGCGCCATTCGGGCCAACGAGGCCAAGTACTTCACCCGGCGCGACGGAAAAAGACAGCGTGTCGACGGCCATAGTCGCGCCGTAGCTCTTGGAGAGAGCGGAGACTTCGATCATGGACCAAACATAACGCAGGCTTCAAAACGCGGTCAGAGGACCGCGAGTGTTACGGTGACTTCGATTTCGAAAAGAGTTTTGCGTATTCGCCGTATCCGGCATCGCTGAGCTTGGCGACCGGAATGAAGCGCATGGATGCGGAGTTCATGCAATAGCGCAGGCCGGTGGGTCTCGGGCCGTCGTCGAACACGTGACCGAGATGTGAGTTTGCGTGAGCGGAGCGCACTTCCGTGCGTTCCATACCGACGGTGTGATCGTCGCCCGTTTTGATGTTGGCGGCGACGAGGGGTCGCGTAAAGCTCGGCCAGCCCGTGCCCGATTCGTATTTGTCGAGGGAACTAAAAAGGACTTCACCCGAAACGATATCCACGTAGATCCCGGCTTCGTGGTTATTCCAATACAGGTTATTGAACGGAGTTTCGGTAGCGGCTTGCTGGGTGACTTGATACTGCAGCGGCGTGAGGCGGCGCTTGAGTTCGCTGTCGGCTGGTTTTATCCAGGTGGATGCGGCGGCCGATGTGACTTGGGAGGTCACAGTTTTCGGTGGCAGCGCAGTTCCCACGAGAACGGCAAGAACAAAACCAATTGGAATGTTACGCGTGATATAAATCACAAGGCTTCCCGGGTCTGATGTTCTGAATTCGGAACTGCGCTTCTCAATTCAAAGCCGCGGCGGCAACGAAAAGTTCCCCATGCCTTGAACCGCACCATACAGCAGGAGTACACTCAAGTACGACCCACCGTATCCAGAGATACCCATGCAGCACTCAATATACGAATCAACTATCCTCGTGGCATTTGCAATCATGACGGTTGCTGCGGTTCCGGCATCGCCCATTTCGTCTTCGGGCGATCTGCAGTTTGTCGATCGCATGACGGCGCATCTCACACGCGATATGGAACTCGCGCGCACGGCCGAGGCGAACGCATTGCTTCCCGCGCTCAAATCTTTCGCAACAGTGCTGATGACTGAACGCGAAGATCAACTCAACGATTTAGCTGGTATTCGCAACCGGTTGGCCGGTGGCGGCAACAGTGCTCCTGAAACACGGACAGCGGAACCGCCAGCCGCAAGGACATCCAATATCGCGCCGGCGGGCAATAGTTCCGACAAAGCAATGATTGACCAGTTCGTTCGTCGGCACCGTGTGGCGATTCAGCTTGCGCGGGCGCAAGCGGCGAATGGCAAAGATGCGGAACTGAATGCCTTTTCCCGACGTCTGACTTACTCGGAGAACGCCGACCTACCGGAGTTACAGCAAATGCGGGCAGCGATGCCGGGCCCATCAGGAGAAAAGTAGAGATGGGGGTGTACTAGCACGCCGTGTCGGAGTCAGACGGTTGCGCCTGACATAGGCTGGGAATGTCTACGTCCAGGATTCCTTGCTTGTCACCGTTGGCTTTCGCGGCGTCGGCACCGTCCGGCACAGTGTGGCTCGTTCTGCATGGTAGGCACGTTGGTCGAACTCGATAGTATCCGGGTGGAGCCGTAGTCGGCCTACCACCTACCGTGGAAAGCCATCCTTCGGTAACGCGGGAATGAGTTTCATCGCATTCTGATAATAGATCTTTTTAAGCACACCGTCCGGCAAATCAATTCCGTACAGTTTCCAAAACGCGTGATAGCCACGGTAGTAATCGAAGTATTCATCGCCCGTCTCGAACACGCGCCAATAGTACGAATACTCTTCGGGTTGAAATGAATCTTTTCCGAAGAGTATTCGGTCCTGATACCTGACGAAGAAGTCATGGGCACCGCGCGGCTGCCGGCCGATGTCGTAGAGTACCGCGCCGACTTCGGTATACACGTTTGGCATTTCGTCCAGCAACTTCGCTAGCCGACCGAGATCATTCGCATACCAGCCCATGTGTGCGGCAACAAACGTGGTCTTCGGATGTTTGCGAAACAGGTTGTCGCGCTCGACCATCAGCGTTCCGAAACTCGGGTACCGATCCGGCGGATAACGGCGTCCCGGGAAGACCGAAAGTTCAAGCCAGCGTTCGTTCGTGTAATCGACGGGATGGAAGAACTGTTCCGGATCGGCGGTGTGAATGAACACCGGGAGTTTCAGCCGTGCACACGCATCCCAAATCGGATCCAACTCCGGGTCATCAATTTTCAGTCGCGATCCGTCGGGCTTCTTGATTGACAGGCCAAGGCTCTTCGATATCTCGCCGACCCCAACTGCCCCTGCGGCGACATCGGCTTCGAGTTGCGCAATCGCTTTCGCCGCCCAGCCGGGCCCGACATTCCGAAAATCGATCCCGGCGAGAATGCGTACACGATCTTTCATCGTCGCCGAGGCGCGGATGCCATCGACGGTCCGCCGCAGAATATCGCCCGACATATTGTCGGCCGACAACATCATCCGCACGTTCAAACTGTCGAGCGATGTGCCGAGACTGGCTAATCCTTCACTGGAACCAATCAGGCCGCCCGGATGACCGTGATAGTCGATCGCCGGATACTTCGCGGTCTTCACTAGATGTGCCGGGGTTACGAGCGTCGAGCGCGGCCGATAATCCACAATGCTCGGCGCCGGCGCATCAGGCGCCCGACAGTTTCGGGGCCGGATTTCGGTGGTGCCAGGCGGGCAGGCTTCGCCCGGCTTGATGGACGAGCCGCCCGCGCTACCCTGCGCCGTCGCTGTCTGGTTGAGCAACAGTGCGGCGCTCAGGCTGGCCGCGATTAGCAACTTGTGCATGAAAACTCCATACCAGTTTTGGTTAGTACTTCGGCACCGTCGGGTCCACGTCATCACTCCACCGAAGGATGCCGCCCGCGAGGTTCGTGACGTGACTGAAGCCGGCCGCCTGTAGTTGCCGCGCTGCATCGGCGCTCCGCTTTCCGCTGCGACACATCACCACGATCTCTCTGGTGCGATCCAGCAGGTTTAACGATTCCGGAATGTCGCCAAGTGGGATTAAGCGTGCACGCGGAATGCTGGCGATCTGCATTTCAAATGGTTCGCGCACATCAATCAAGTCGAAGTCGTCACTACGCTTCAACCGCTCGGCTAACTCTGCTGGTGTGATGTCCTGCACGTCGTCGATGTTCACAGGTGATTCCTCTCCTCTGGTGCCGCAGAATTCGTCATAGTCGATGAGTGCCTTGATCGTGCGCGTGCCACACGCGGGGCATAATGGATCCCGAGTGATGTGTATGGCACGGAATTGCATTGTCATCGCATCCACAAGCAAGAGCCGGCCGGCCAGCGTCTCACCGACGCCAAGAATAAGTTTCAGTGCTTCAGTTGCTTGAATGGTTCCGATCAATCCCGGCAGCACCCCGAGCACGCCGCCTTCGGCGCAACTTGGCACCATCCCCGGCGGTGGCGGATCTGGATAGAGGCAGCGATAGCAGGGGCCGTCAGGGGTCGAGAACACTGATGCCTGACCGTCGAACCGGAAAATAGATCCGTACACATTTGGAATTCCGAGCAAAACGCAGGCATCGTTCGTGAGGTATCGCGTGGCGAAGTTGTCGGTCCCGTCGACGATCACATCGTACCCGCGCAGGATTTCAAGTGCGTTGGTAGAGGTGAGTCGCGCCGGATGCAACTCGACGTGCACGTGCGGGTTGACGTCGTGCAGCCGGTCGCGCGCCGAGTCAAGTTTCGGGCGGCCGACATCGCTTGTGCCGTGGAGGAGTTGACGCTGCAGGTTGGTGACATCGACCACGTCGAAGTCCACGATGCCGATGGTGCCGACGCCGGCCGCAGCGAGGTACAGTGCGGTTGGCGAGCCAAGTCCGCCCGCGCCGACGACGAGTACGCGTGCTGATTTGAGGCGCCGCTGGCCCGCGAGCCCGACGCTTGGGAGCGTCAGATGGCGGCTATAGCGGAGCAGTTCCTGCGGAGTAAGGGCGGGAAGTTCGGTGCTATTTTTATGCGGGCTGCTTTGAGGTGCCACGGCCTGTTCCGGAAAGCGGATGGTACGAATGGTGTCCGAATGGGCGCGGATACGCAATTGTCGACAAGGGCCTCTTTGGCGGATATGCTTGTGGCACTAAAACAGGAGATTCTCATGAGTAGCGTGCGAGTGCTGGTCGGAACGCGGAAAGGTGCGTTTGTACTGACCTCGGATGGCAAACGTGACAAGTGGGAAGTGAGCGGTCCGCACTTTCCGGGTTGGGAGATCTATCATATGAAGGGATCGCCGTTGAACCCCGACCGGATTTACACGTCTCAGAGCAGTGGCTGGTTTGGTCAGTTGATTCAGCGCTCGGACGATGGCGGCAAAACATTTGCGCCGATGGACAACAAATTTACATATGACGGTGTACCGGGAACACATATGTGGTACGACGGCACTCCGCATCCGTGGGAGTTCAAGCGGGTGTGGCACTTAGAGCCATCACTCACGGAATCCGATGTGGTGTATGCCGGCATCGAGGACGCAGCGATTTTCAAATCAGCCGATGGCGGCGGTTCATGGATTGAACTTTCCGGGCTCCGGAAACATGGCTCCGGCCCAAAGTGGCAACCGGGTGCGGGCGGAATGTGTTTGCACACCATTGTGCAGGACCCGACAGATCCAAAGCGGATGTTCATTGCCATCTCGGCGGCCGGTGCATTTCGCACGGACGATGGTGGTGTAACGTGGAAGCCGATCAATAAGGGTCTGCGATCGGCGCAGATACCCGATCAGGATGCGGAAGTGGGACATTGTGTGCATCGCATCGCGATGCACCCGTCGCGGCCGAAGACCTTGTTCATGCAAAAACATTGGGATGTGATGCGCAGCGACGATGCTGGCGAGAACTGGCACGAGGTGAGCGGCAATCTGCCGACCGATTTTGGTTTTCCGATTGACGTGCACGCGCACGAGCCAGAGACGATTTACGTCGTACCGATTACGAGCGATGCGCAGCATTTTCCACCGGACGGAAAGCTGCGGGTATACCGGAGCCGCACCGGTGGCAATGAATGGGAGGCGCTCACCACCGGCCTGCCGCAGAAAGATTGCTACGTGAACATTCTGCGCGATGCGATGGCAGTGGATTCACTGGATATGTGCGGCATCTATTTCGGAACGACTGGTGGCCAGGTTTATGCATCGCCCGATGCGGGTGATCACTGGGCGCCAATCGTGCGCGACCTACCGGCCGTGCTTTCTGTTGAGGTGCAAACATTTCAGTAATCCGCGTGGTGCTGCCGTCGCCGCTGCGTTCACTCGCGAAGGTGGAAGGCGAAGTGATGGTCGACGTGCCGGGCACTGTGACCCAGCGCTCGGTGCTCGACGCAATTGAGGCCGGGTATCCGATGCTGCGGGGAACGATCCGCGATCAGGTGACGCAGGAGCGGCGGGCGTTCGTGCGATTTTTTGCGTGCGAACTGGATTTGTCGCACGAGTCGCCGGATGCGGCGTTACCGGACGCGGTGGCGGCGGGGCGGGAACCGTTGCTGGTGGTGGGGGCGATGGCGGGGGGATAGAAGGCTTTGCAACCTTCCGGTCACTCGCGAAAATAGTTGCAAATCTGGAAAATCCGTAACCCTATGGCCAGGCAGCGTTGGCAACTTTGATTCTGGGAGGGAAGAGTCGGCGTTCACGTCGGCTCAATGAATTGTCCGTTTCTCTTCCAAATTGAAATATTGCAAATGAGAATCAATAGGCGGCAATAATGCAAACACTGTCCCCCTAGATACTCTGGGTCCGCTGCGTCGCGGGTTTGTCATGGAGATCGCTGTTGCCCTCGTCCATCCGGCAATCCTCGTTCTGACGATCTTTTTTATAGGTGGTCTTGGCGACACGGATACTCCCGTGGCCAACAGAATTGAATCGGTGCTCTTCGTGGTCAGCGCTACCCTGCGCTTCCCGTTGTAGTGGATTCCCGATGCATGGTGGAGCACGATGCACTCCGCGTTCCCGCCGCGGCACCGATCGGCGAGCGACCGTTCCGCGCACACTTCGCAGTGCCTCGCCCATCTCTGGAAGCTTGGCGAGACCTGCGTATGCAGTCGGGATCAGAAACATGGTTCGCTGAGACAACACTCGAACACAATGATCGCGCAAGATCGTCATTGGGATGGTCCCAGGCTGACCAGCGTTACCGAGGCCAGCCGGACGCTCTTGGCCGCGAAGCCGGATGCTGTAGGTGTCGCAGCAGGTGCGTGCAGATCAACCGGACGCAAGGCAGACAGCGAGAGATACAGGTAAAGCGTTGACAGAGATATAACTCGCGGTTGCCGTTAGTCTGGCGTACAGCATAGTATGAGTAGTACCAATTGACCGATGGATCAATACGGGGCTGTGTCGGTCGCGGGCAATGGGTGCCCGGTGAAGGCAGCGGGAGGCACCAATGAACGCTCTATCCATATGCAATGCGCGCCCCGACATACAGCTTGATGTGTTCACGGATGACGTTGACACGGAACGCGCGTCGTGACGCTTGACAGGAACACGATTCCGATCACGATTCTCATCTGCGACGATGATGAGGACGATCGGTTGCTCACGAAGGAGGCGCTGGAGAAGGCGCACATATCGAATTCGTTTCGATTCGTCGATGACGGTGAGCAGTTGCTCGACTACCTCTATCAGCGCGGAGCGTACGCGGGCGAGACCGGGGCGGCCCCGCGCCCAGGCTTGATCCTCTTGGACCTCAACATGCCGAAGTTGAGTGGGCGTGAGGCTCTCGCGATCATAAAGGGAGACAAGACGTTGTGTGACATTCCCATCGTCGTGCTTTCCACATCACAGCTCGACGAAGACATTAGCCACAGCTACCAGTTCGGCGTGAACTCGTTCATCTCCAAGCCGGTCACATTTTCAGGACTCGTGGACGCGATGCACGTGCTCGGACGCTACTGGCTCGAGATCGTTGAGTTGCCACGTTTACCCGAGTGAGATCGCAAAGTCTGTCGAGACGACGGTCTGGTGGACACTACCTCTTTATTCACCTGTTCGGGCGATATTCCTCGGCCCCGTCCGCGTCTACACTCCGTACTCAGACGATGCTCGGATGACCGAAGGACGAGCCCGACGTGAATCGGTGGAGGTAGCAATGCCGGGGAAGAGGGCGACAAAGGATACACGCCGTGCGCAGATCCTTCGTGCGGGATATCGCGTGGCCGCACGAGTGGGCCTGGACCAGTTGACTGTCCGGCTTGTGGCGACGCAGGCGCGACTCAGCACTGGTCTCGTGCACTTCTACTTCAAGACGAAGGAGCGGTTGCTGACCGCGCTTCTGAGTGACGTACTGAAGACAACACCGGTTCTTCGCATCACGCCAGACATTTCGCGGATCAAGTCGCCAGTCACTCGCCTTCGATCGTTGCTCCAACGCGAGATCATCGCGCTTTCGACCGAGCCTCGTCGCATCCGTTTGTTTTTCGAGTACTTGGTGAAAGGGTTTCGCGATCCGCTGATCCGGACCAAGATGCAAGCGGAGTTTCGTCGGTACCGCGAGGCAATTCGGCCGACAGCTGAAGCGGTGCTGGCTTCGGACCCGGAGCGGTTCCCGAATGTCAGCGCAACGGGGCTCGCGGCGGTGGCCGTCGGGGTCATCGAGGGAGGCGCCGTGCAGGCCATGATTGACCCTAAGAATTTCGACGTCGATGAATACATGACCGCGGCCAAAGGTCTACTCGAACAATCCGGAAAGAGCGCACGCTGAACGACGCCCGATCCTGATCAATGTGGAGAGTTGAGGTCGGATAAGCGGTGGAGTTGGTCATTGTCGAGCACCGCCAATTTGAGACCGTCTTCACGTCAGGACGTTGGGTCGTGCATTCGGTGTCATTGCGAGACATTGGATTGTCTTTCGGAACATAGTTGTCCGTTTTGGGACATTAGAGTCCTGCAACAGTACTGCGCGACACTTCCGCCGGTGCCTTGCGTATTGTGCAAGTACCCACTTGCTTTCGATGCAAGTGATCACTTGCATTAGATGACTCCTCGAGACGCTCCGGCTTCCGCATGACCAACCCGACACGCGACCAGCTTCTCTCGGCCGCCGCCCGCCTTTACGGTGAGCACGGCTTTCGCGGCACCACCACGCGCCGCATTGCCGAAGAAGCGCAGGTGAACGAAGTCACCATCTTCCGGCTGTTCGGCAGCAAGAGCGCACTGCTACTCGAAGCCATTCGTGCGCACGGCACTGATGTGTCGGACGATGCACTTCCGTTGATGCCCCGTGACCCGCTCGCGGAACTCACGGCCTGGAGCGCCCATCAACGCAGCACGCTGCGCAACATGCGCTCGATGATCCGCAAAGCGATGAGTGAGTTCGAAGAGCATCCGGACATGCCGAAGTGCATGGAGAATGGCGCGAACACCGTGCACGCGCGCCTCTATCGATACTTCGAACGACTGCAGGAGCTTCGTCTCATTGACGCAGGTGCGGATATCCGTGCTGCGACGGCGATGCTACTGAGTTCACTGTTTCACGACGCGATTGCCCGCGACATGTACCCGGATCTCTTTCCGCATCCGTCGACATCGGCACCGGCCGTCTACTCGCGGCTCGCCCTTCGCTCGTTGGGTTGCAACCTCCCGGTAGCAGCGAGCGAAACGGCTCGTCGGCGGCGGGCATCATGAACAACAGACGCACCGTCATCTCTTTCCTCAATCGTCAGTTGGAAACCGCCATGTCAGTTTTGCATTTTTCTGGGCGCCGGATTTTTGGGCTCGCGGTCGCATTGGTTGTGACACTTCCGTTCGGCGCGCGCGCCCAAAACAGTGCCGTGCGGGCATCCCAGACCATCTCCCTTGCTGATGCAATGGTGATGGCGGTAAAGGTGAGCCACACGGTTCGCACTGCCGAGGCGGGTGTGTTGCGCTCGCAAGGCCAGCAAATGCAGGCCCGCGCACAGTATCTGCCGCAAATTATCGGATCGGCGCAATACCAGCGTACGATAGAAAGTCAGTTTCAAGCACTGAGTAAATCGCCAACGAGCGACACGACCAAGAGTTCCGGTAGCGGCTCGGGCAGCAGTTCCAGCAGCAGCGTTGGCGACATCTCCAAAATTTTCGCAGCGCCGAATACCGTAACGCTCGGGCTTTCGCTTTCTCAAAATCTGTTCACTGCCGGCAAGCTGACCGCGTCGACCAAAAGCGCCGAAGCATCGCGTGCGGTCGCCGACATCGGGTTGTTGTCGGCGCGCGCCCAACTCGCGCTCACGGTCGCCCAGGCCTACTACGACGCGGTCGCGAGCGAGCAGCTGGTGCAGATCGCCGACAGCACCCTCGCGCAGACCGAACGCACGTTGCAACAGACAACGGTTTCGCGCCAAGTGGGATCGAGCGCGGAATTTGATTTGTTGCGGGCGCGCGTGACGCGTGACAACCAGCGGCCCGTCGTCATTCAGGCGCGCGGCACCCGCGACATCGCGATGCTGCGCCTTCGTCAGTTGCTTGGAGTTCCACTGCAGCAGCCGCTCACGCTCACGACGCCAATTCACGACGATGGTACGCCGGGTGTGGAGTCGCAGCCAGTGCAGCTGTCGCAGCCTATCAGTATTCCTGGCGCCGCGAACGGCATTGTGCCCGACACGACGGTCAGCAACCGGGCCAGCGTCCGCCAGGCTGAAGCGAACCTGACGGCGCAGGAATACGCCCTCAAAGCGGCGAACTGGAACCGACTGCCATCGGTTCAGCTCATGTCGAACTATCAGCGTTTCGGATATCCGCCCGACGGCACCTTTCTCCCGAATTCGTTCAGTCAGTTCTATCCGAACTGGACCGCGGCGGTCGGAATGTCGATTCCCGTTTTCCTCGGCGGCAAGCTGGCCGGCGACCGGATGATTGCCGAAGCGAATGTCAACGAAGCGCGGCAAACATTACTACAGACACGCGAACTCGCTGAACTCGACGCGCGCACGGCGATTACACAGCTCGACCAGACGCAAGCCGCGTACGCGGCGAGTGTGGGAACCGATCAACAGGCGGCGCGGGCATACGCGATCGCCGAGGTGCGTTATCGCGAAGGGATCTCCACACAGGTGGAGCTTGAGCAATCGCGCACGCAATATCAGCAGGCACGGCTTAACCGCGTACAAGCCGCGCGCGATCTCGAAGTGGCGCGTCTAAAGGTGGCGCTATTGAAAGATCTGCCACTTAGCAGTACCGGCCGCTAAACGAGACATACGATTATGCGAACTCATTCAGGGATTCCCTTCATGTCCGGCACTTTCCGCGCTCGACGCGCGACGCTTGTTTCATTTGCTGTTCTTGGTGTGCTAGCCGCCGCATGCGGCAAGAAAGCCGACACGGCTGAGGTCGCGCCGATCACGGTGACCATCGGCAGGGAAAACGTTGCCATCATCGGCCCGGCGACGCTGACCAGTGGGCCGTCAATTTCCGGTACGCTCGTTGCGGAGAAAACCGCATCGATTCGCGCTGAAGTTGCCGGGCCAGTCACGGCAGTGCTGATCGAGCCCGGAGTGCGGGTTCAGAAGGGCACGCCACTCGCCCGCATTGACGATACCGTGCTCCGTGACAGCTACCTCTCTATGAAGAGCGCGGTAACGCAGGCTCAGCTCGCAGCCGACATCGCGGTGCGTGAGCAGTCGCGCAGCGAGAAGTTGCTGGCGGCCGGCGCGATTGCCGACAATGCCCTCGAAGTAGCGCGTCGCAACAATCTTGCGGCGCAAGCGCAACTCGAAGACGCGAAAGCGCGGATGGCGGGAGCACAAAAGAATCTCGATAACACAACCATTAAAGCGCCGTACAGCGGAATTGTGAGTGAACGTCAGGTCAATGCCGGCGATGTGGTGAGCGTTGGTGCCGCGATGTTCACGGTGGTGGATCCGACCACCATGCGGCTCGAGGGTGCGGTGCCGGCCGACCAGCTTGGCAGTGTGCATTTGGGCGCTAAGGTTTCGTTCGCGGTGACCGGGTATCCGGGAAGGACTTTTGAAGGAACTATATCGAACATCTATCCGAGCGCCGATCCGCAGACACGACAGGTGCGGCTGTACGCCCGCATCCCCAACAATGGCAGTGGGCTGGTGGCAGGATTGTATGCGACTGGCCGCGTGTCGAGTGTGACACACCAAGGGATGGCCGCACCATTGAACGCGGTTGATCAACGCGGACTCAAGCCGAGCGTGGTGCGCATTAAGAACGGCAAGACGGAACGCGTGGAAGTGACGCTGGGTCTCCGCGAGGATGCGACCGAGCGTGTGGAGATTCTGACCGGGGTTGCCGCAGGCGACACGGTGCTTGTGGGAGCCGCCCAAGGCATCACGCCGGGGACACCGATCAAAGTCAGTGCGCCGTCGGATAAGCCGACGACCATGAAGCCGTAAGGGGACGCCGTGTTCATTTCAGATTTTGCCATCAAGAGACCGATTGTCACCATTGTTGCAATGGTGGCGCTGGTCGTGTTCGGCGTGTTCTCACTGCTGCAGCTGCAGACGGATGAGTTTCCGGATGTTCAGCAGCCGATCGTGAACGTGGCTATCGTTTATCCCGGTGCCTCTCCCGATGTTGTCGAGCGCGAAGTGCTGGACCGTGTCGAAGAAGCGATCTCCGGCATCGGCGGCGTGGATCGCATTCAGGGGAGCGCGCAGGACGGTTTCGCCAACGTCACGGTGTACTTCGTTTATGAGAAGGATCTGCAGCAAGCATCGCAGGACATTCGCGACAAGATCTCGTCAATCCGATCAGATCTGCCAATTGAAATGAAGGAACCCGTGCTGTCGCGTTTCGACCCCAGCGACCAGCCGATTGTGCAGCTGTCGCTCAACTCGACAACGCTCGATGCGCCGAGCCTGACCCGCATCGCCGATCCGGGCATTACGAAGGAACTCCGCGGAATTACCGGCGTGGCAGAAGCAACCGTGATTGGTGGTGTGTTGCGCGAGTTGACGGTGCTGATCAAGCCCGATGCGATGCAGGCCGCCGGGATCAGCGTTGCGCAACTGGTGCAGGCGTTACAGTCACAAAACATCGCCGTACCCGTCGGCAAGATCAACGGTGCGCTCGACGAGCGCTCGATTCGCCTCGCCGGCAAGCTGGAGACGCCTGCTGACTTCATGAATCTCGTTGTCGATCAAAAGAACGGCCGGACGATCCGACTGGGCGAAATCGCCGAAGCACGGGACGGCACGCAAGAGCCAACGTCGGCAGCGCTGTTCAATGGTCACGACGCGGTCGGCATTCTGATTAAGAAATCGAAGGGATACAGCACGTCGCAGGTCGCGGCAAAAGTTCTCGCGAAGGTAAAGATCATTGAGGCGGGATTGCCGCCAGGGACCAAGCTCGATCTGATTCAGAACTCCGGCGAGCGAGTAGAGCGTTCGGTGGCGAACGTCGAAGAAACGCTCATCGAGGGCGCGCTACTTACGGTGCTCGTCGTGTTCCTGTTTCTGAATTCCTGGCGTTCGACCGTGATCACCGGCTTGGCATTGCCCGTGTCGGCGCTCGCCAGTTTCATCGCAGTATACGCATTCGGGTTCACCCTTAATACGATGAGTTTACTCGGCCTGTCATTGGCGATCGGGATATTGATTGACGATGCGATTGTGGTGCGCGAGAATATCGTACGCCACATCGAGATGGGGAAAGATCATTTCCGGGCGTCGCACGAAGGCACGGACGAAATCGGGCTTGCGGTGGCGGCAACAACATTTTCGATCGTTGCAGTGTTCGTACCGATTGCCTTCATGTATGGTGTGGCTGGTCAGTGGTTCAAGCCGTTCGCGTTGACAATTGCGTGCGCCGTCCTCGTCTCGCTTTTTGTGTCATTCTCGCTCGATCCGATGCTCTCGGCGTACTGGCCCGACCCCGAAAAGGAAGAAGGGGCGCACAGCGGTTGGATTTCCCGCCAGCTCGAGAAATTCAACACGTGGTTTGAGCGGATGGCGGATAAGTACACGCATGTCATTCGATGGGCCCTGCGGCATCGCTGGTCGATGGTAGGGCTGGCAACGCTCGCATTTTTCGGCGCCATCTGGTTGCAGGCGACGTACGGTGGCTTTGGATTTGTGCCGGATTCGGATCGCAGCGAAGTGACGATGCAAATTCAAACGCCGCCCGGCTCGAATCTGGAATACACGCGACTGAAGACAGAAGAGGCGGCGCGCATGGTGCGCGCCCACACCGATCTCGTGCGCTACACGTTCTCGACCGTGGGCGGATCGAGTGCGGGCCAACAGGCGGGCGGTGCGATTGGTGCCGCAGACATCGGAAATATCTATGTGCGAATGGTGCCTAAGGCGACTCGGCCGATCAGTCAGATTGAGTTCGGCAAAGTAATTCGCGACGAAGTGAAAAAGATTGGCGGTGCGACGGTCTATGTGTATACCAGCGGCTTCGGCGGCGGGCGCAAACAGATTCAAGTCGAGTTGCGCGGCAAGGACGCGCGCGTTCTCAACGGTCTTGCCGATTCTGTCATGGCGAAGGTGAAAAAAGTTTCCGGTGCGGTTGACGTTGGATTGTCGACCAAAGGACAAAAACCGGAACTCGAAATCGATCTCAACCGTCAGCTCGCCGGTTCAATGGGCGTGACCGTGAGTCAAGTCGCGCAGTCGCTGCGTCCTGCCTTTGCCGGTGTGGATGCCGGCGATTGGGTCGATCCGGCCGGCGAGAATCGCAAGGTGCGGGTGCGCCTCGCTCCCGAATCGCGAACCAAGGCGGCGGATATCGAGCGGTTGCCTTTGGTGGTGCAGGGCCCGAACGGACGCACGTCCGTCATTCCGGTGGGGCAAATCGCGACGATCAAACAGGGGGTCGGACCCGCACTGATCAGTCATCTGGATCGGGACAACGTCGTTGTCGTCGAAGCGAACACCCAGGGGCGGTCGCTCGGCGAAGTGAATGCCGACATCCAGAAGCAACTGAGCAAGTTCACCCTGCCCGCCGGTTACCGCATTACAGCCGGCGGTGAAGTGAAAGATCAGCAGGAAGTATTCGGTCGTATTTTCTCGGCACTCGGCGTCGCCGTCCTGCTGATGTACCTGATTCTCGTCATGCAGTTTGGCTCGTTCCTTGAGCCGATGGCTATTATGATCTCACTCCCGTTGTCACTCATCGGTGTGGTGCTGGCATTGATTCTCACTGGTGGCACACTGAACATCATGTCAATGATCGGCGTGATTCTCTTGATGGGCATTGTGGCAAAGAATGCAATTTTGTTGATCGACTTTGCGAAGTGGGGACAAGAGCAGGGAAAATCGCGCGAAGAAGCGATTATCGACGCTGGACGGGTACGCCTGCGTCCAATCATGATGACGACGCTTGCATTGATCGCCGGAATGATTCCGGTCGCACTCGGACGTGGTGAGGGCGCCGACTTCCGATCACCGCTTGGCCGCGCCATCATCGGCGGTGTGATCACGTCGACGTTCCTGACGCTGCTGGTGATTCCGACGATTTATGAGATTCTCGACGACTGGCGAATTAAGCTCACGGGGTTGTTCGATATTCCGGTACGGCCCAAGACTGACGAGTACATGGTTCCGAAGCATGCGAGCTCCGTGAAGGCCGACGGTCACCCATAGCGTCCTATATCGCCGCTGCCCGGAGAAGACTCATCGCGCGTGAAAGATGCTGTTGCTCGGTACGCAAATTGCCTATGGCCACACGCAACACGTAAGTGGGCCCGAGCATCGTGTGCGAAATAAAAATATCACCGCTGGTGTTCACGCGTTCGAGGATCGCGGCATTGTGCGCGTTAGTCGCCGACAAATCGAGCCCCGCGGGTGTATGACGAAAACAAACCGTGGAGAACGGATGCGGCGCCGAGAGTTCCCAGTTCGGCTCCATTGTTATCCAACCGGCGAATATTGTCGCTAACTCGCAATGATGCCGAATGCGTGTCGTGATGCCTTCTGATCCAAATGCCTTGATCACCATCCAGAGCTTTAGCGCCCGAAAGCGCCTGCCGAGTTGAAAACCGTAGTCCATGTAATTGATGACCGTATCTTGTTCGGCCGTCTCGAGGTACGCGGCGACAAGTGAAAACGCGCGCTTGAGTATGTCCGGGCGCCGGGTGAGCATCACTGAGCAATCCATCGGTGTGAATAGCCATTTGTGCGGATTAACAACAAACGAATCGGCGCGGTCGACGCCGTCGAGAAAATGCCGAAGCTCCGGTACCGCACCGGCTACGCCGCCATATGCACCGTCAACGTGGAGCCAGAGCGCCTCGCGTTTGCATATGTCGGCGATCGCCGGTACAGGATCGACGCTCGTCATACTCGTTGTGCCAATGGTGGCGACGACGGCGATTGGACGGTGTCCGGCGATCCGGTCGGCGGCAATGGCCGCGGCAAGTGCATCGGGGCGCATCCGGAATGTTTCGTCAGCGGGAATGCGTACCACGTTGTCGGAGCCAATGCCCAAGGTCATCGCGGCTTTGTCGACCGATGAATGCGCGTGCTCGGAGCAATAGACGCGCAAGGTTGGCAGGTCGCGGCCGGCGAGTCCTTTGCGACGAATGTCGAGCGACGGGTCCGCTTCGCGCGCGGCAGCGAGCGCATACAGTGTGGATGTTGATGCCAGATCGTTGATCATCCCGAACCAACTTGGCGAGAGTCCGAGCAACTGGCGCATCCAGTCGGTGACCATCTGCTCGAGTTCGGTTGCTGCTGGCCCGGTGCGCCAGAGCATGCCATTTACATTGAGCGCGGCCATCAGAAATTCGGCCAGCACACCCGGCGCTGATGCTGTATTCGCGAAGTAGGCGAGGAACCCCGGATGATTCCAATGAGTGATTCCGGGGAAAATCTGTGATTCGAAATCTTCGAAGATATTCTTGAGAGATTCGGGCTCGCGGGGCGGCGAGATATCCAGTAGCGCCGTTGTGGCGCCGGGCACGAGCGGCGGCAAGACCGGATATTTTGCCGGATCCTCGAGATAACGGGTGATCCATTCGACCAGTTCGTGGGCGCTAGCGTTGAATTCTGCTGGCGCGATGTCTCCAAATTCGGTCATGTTATTTCCATCGAAAGAGCCGCAACGCGAGCGCGAAACAGCCAACCGTCCATAGGGCGATCACCGCTAACTGCGGGAGAATGGCGAATAGTGATGCACCTTGAAGCATGTTTGCCCGAAGGGCGTCATTCACCGCGGTGAGAGGCAGCGCCTTAATGAACGGTTGCATGACCGTGGGGAAATTCGCCGACGAAAAAAACACTCCGGAAAGAATCCACATTGGGAGCATGACTGCGTTCATCAACCCGGAGGCGCCTTCCATGGTCTTGACACGTGATGAGATCAACAGGCCAAGGCCACTGAAACAGAATGCCGCGAGCACTGCTGTACATGCCAGCACCCAGAGCGGTCCGCGTAACGGCACATGAAAGGCAAGCACTCCAAACCCGACGAGTATCACTACCTCAAGCACGAGCATCACCAGGCGCGACAGCATGAACGATCCGAGGAATTGCGCTTTCGACATCGGCGTGGCGACCAGACGCTTGAGCAGTTTCTTGCGACGCAGATCGACCAGAGCAAAGCCCAGCCCCCAGACGCCGCTGCCGAGGAGGTTCATCCCGAGCAATCCGGGAATCACAAAGTCGATGTAGCGGGCGCCACGTTCGGTGACGTGCGACTCGTGCGCCGCAATGGCATCGGCGCGACCCGAAGCGCGTTGCAAGACGTCGTCCACGACCAGGCGAGCCGTTCGCGATTCTTCGCGCGCCGGATCGTATCGATATGTGACTTCAGTCATCATGGTGTCAATAACGACGATAGCCACTTTCCCGATGCGCAACGCCTCAAGCGCTGAGTCGACAGGCATCACTTGCACGATCAGTGCGCTGTCGGCGGCAAGTCGCGTCGCGACGAGGGGTGGCATCGTTCCCGCGTGTTCGATCACCGCCAGTTTGATCTTGTCGGCCGGCCGATTCCGAAACGCGAGCCCCAAGCCTGCGGCCATCAGAATCGGAAAAATGAACACCCAAAACAGCGCTTCGGGTTCGCGGATGAACTCGCGCAACCGCACCAGCGTCAGTTGCGCAATCTGCCAATCGCGAAAATGGCGCGGCGCGCGTGGTTTCTGGTCGCGGTCAATCATTGCGCAGGTGCCTCCCGGTGAGGGAGACAAAAACATCTTCGAGCGTTGCCGAATGGGTGCGAAGTTCGGTAAGCGCAGCACCGTTCGCGGCAAGAAACGCGAGTACGGCGGGGACAGCGCGATGCAGTTCTGAGGCTTGCAGTGCGTACGTGCCGGCGTCGATACGAGCCGCACGCACGCCGTCGAGTTTGGCGAGTGCCTCCATAGAGAATGGCGCGGTGCCGGTGGCGGCGAACTCGACCACCTGCTCGGCGCCGAGTGATTCGATCAACTCACGCGGTGTGCCGCGGGCGATGACCTTGCCGTGGTCGACGATGGCAATCTGATCGCAGAGACGCTCGGCCTCATCCATATAGTGAGTTGTTAACACGATTGAGCCGCCGGAGGCGCGAAAGCGATCAATCACGTCCCAGAGTTGGCGGCGAGATTGTGGATCGAGTCCGGTGGTGGGCTCGTCGAGAAAGAGCAACTCGGGATCGCCAATGAGTGCGCAAGCCACGGCGAGCCGTTGTTTCTGTCCTCCAGACAACGCACCGACACGGGCGTCCAGCTTTTCGTCGAGTTGCACGAGGGCGACGACGTCGACGACGGTTTTGGGATGGTCATAGAAGCTGCGAAAGAGCGTGAGCGTTTCGCGAACGGACAGTTTTTCCGAAAGTTGTGTTTCTTGCAATGAGATGCCAATGCGCTGACGCAACGCATCGGCATCGTGTTCCCAGTTGCCACCGAAGAGTTCGACGGTGCCGCCGTCGTGGTCAAGCAGCCCTTCGCAAATTTCAATTGTGGTCGTTTTGCCGGCCCCGTTCGGGCCGAGAAGGCCGAAACACTCACGCGCCCGGACTTCGACATCGAGTCCGTCAACGGCAATGATCTCGCCATAGACTTTTCGGAGTGATCTAACGGAAAGGGCGGGTGCGGTGGACATCTTCCGGATTCCGACTGATAGGGAAACACTGGCGAACTGAGTGGGTAATCGAAACAGCCGGGGACGGGTGCGCAATAGCACGCGATACCCGTGCTCGCCGGATTTCTCGAAACCTGACAGGCAGTTCGTACGTAACCAATGCATCCCTTTCTGACGTTGCCCTAAGGAGATTCTTCAATGCTGGTTCTCATTCCGATTGCTCTGGCGTTTCAAGTCCAAATTGGGGTGAGCACAGGCAAGCCAAAGGTGGATTCGACTCGTGCCCGAACCAGTGAAGCTGAGGCCACGCTCGAAGAAGTGTCCGGACGACGACGCAACACCCGGACGGCGGTGAATGTCCCAGTCACGGACGCCCTTCGAGCGAGTGCTTTTAAAGATCCGGGAGCCCGTGATCTGTTGCTTCGTGCCCGGAAGGCACGGCTCCGGCAGGATGCGGAGCTGTTGAGTTATGACGCCACCACATATCAGCGCCTGTCCGTGGGGCTTGGTTTCAAGGCATTTGGTCGAGACCGTCTCGCGATGCGCCACGAGGATGCATCGCGGGTGCAGTGGCAACGGGGACGGGGTGCGCTGATCGAAGTGAAAGGCAATCGAACCGTTGTACCGATTGCAGGCGAAACTGGAGGCGGGGAGGTCAACGGGCTTTCACCAATTCCGTACTATCCGGGCCGAGAGCAGCTGTGGATTGGTGGCGGGTTAGCGCGCACGGACGTGGACGAACGGGAATTTGTCCATCCGATCGCCGAAGGTGCTGAGGCGTATTACACCTATGCTACCGGCGATTCGGTCATCATGATGCTTCCTGACAGCACGCGGTTGGTGTTGCGGGAGTTGAAGATTCAAGCGCGGTATCCGAAATGGAATCTGAGCGTCGGAAGTTTTTGGTTTGACGAAAAAACGGCGCACTTGGTGCGGGCGGTGTATCGAATCTCTTCGCAACTCGATGTGTGGGCGCTGGCCAGTGATGAGGCGGCGCGGGTTGGGGCCGATACCGGGCAACAGGCCAACCGACGCCCATCGTCCACAGGTCGCACCAATCGCACCAACGACGACGTTCCGTGGATGGTCAAAGCGATGCTCTCGCCCATGAAGGTCGACATCACCGCCATCACGCTGGAATACGGATTGTACAATCAACGGTTTTGGATGCCGCGCGCTCAGGCGTTCGAAGGCAATGCGCAGGCCGGGTTTATGCGGATTCCAGTGACGATGGAGCAAAAGTTTAAGTACGCGACCGTCAATGGGCTCGATTCGGTGCCAACGGTTCTTGAGATGGCACGCCCCCGTCTGGCCATACTCCGCGACAGTCTCGACAGCGCAAAAACTCCGCGGGCACTTCGTGACACGTTGCTTGCAACGGCGAGGCGCGCCCGGGTGAAGGAGATTCAGGCACAGCACGACCGCGACTGCGCGGCCACCGGAATGTATACGACGCTGCGCCGCCGCTACGAAGGCACCGTGAACGTCACCACCCGCGTGCCTTGTGATTCTGCGGTGCTGGCGAACGCTCCCGAACTTCCCGCCAGCATCTATGATAGCGGTGAAGAGGTCTTTGGCAGC
>JANYKA010000156.1 GCA_025358315.1 Gemmatimonadota bacterium
ACCAGTCTCGCACTCAGCACTCATACTCCCACTCAACACTCAGCTCTTGTACACCCGGAGGAGTCCAGCAAATTCGGAAGCCCCCAACACCTCCGGCCGTAACGTCGGTTCAATTCCGGCTCGTTCTAACAAGCCAGCCGCCGCCACTGCATCCAACTTCCAATATTCCCGCACCACCCGAATCATCTGCTTCCGGCGAAATCCGAACGCGCCGATCACCATCGCGCGAAACGCTGCTTCTTCGTCGGCGGTAATCAACGGAGTGTCGAGCGGAGTAATGCGCAGCACGGCACTCTCCACCGATGGCACCGGCACAAACGCACCGGCCGCAACACGAAAGAGCAGCTCGGCCCGCGCCACCGCTTGCACATTCACCGACAATGCGCCGTAGGCCTCACTCCCGGCCGTCGCGACGACACGTTCGGCGACCTCGCGCTGCACGAGATACACGGCCCTGAGCGGCCGAGGGCGCTGGAGCGCGTGAAAAATAATTGGCGTAGTAATGTTGTACGGCACATTCCCGACGAGCAGAAACGGCCCGCCGGCGGCGGCGGCCAGATCGACTTCGAGCACATCATTCTGAATGACTTGCACGCGCGCGTCACCGGCGTACTTCGCGGCGAGCATTGGCGCGAGATCGCGATCGAGCTCAATCGCGATCAATCGCCCGCAGCGCGAGAGCAACTGCTCGGTGAGCGATCCGCGCCCTGGGCCAATCTCGACGACCGTATCAGTCGGCGCGATGTCCAACGCGTCGGCAATGCGACCAAGTATCCGCGGGTCAGTAAGAAAGTGTTGGCCGAGCCGCTTGCGGGCGTGCGGGAATTTCTCTTTCGGCGTTTTTGGTTCGGGTGCTTCCCTTCTTCCCTGGCGACGGCTCACGAGCGCAGCACCACCAGCGCCTGATCGTCGGCCGGCGGTACGGTGCCCATATGGCCTTCGAGCAACGCGAAGACTCCATCCACAATCCGCGATGGCGCTTCGGCGCGGCGGGCCCGGACCACGTCCAGTACCCGCGTTTCGCCAAGCACAGCGCCCGTGTCATCACGGGCATCGCTGATGCCGTCGGTAAAGAGCAGCAACAGATCGCTCCCACAATGCCACGGTCGCGTCACCGACTTCGGCGTGCGCGATCCGAGCCCCAGCGGCGGGTCGTTGGCGGTCAGACGGTCGGCGGTGCCATCGGCGGCAATAACAAACGCGTGCGGATGGCCGGTGTTTGCGTACCGCAGTTCACCTTTGGCCGGATCAATCACCACATAACACAGCGACAGAAACATTTCGGTTTGACGAAGCTCATCATTGAGTGACGCCAACAGCGCCGCCACCGTCTCACCCGGATCAGCCGTCGCCTGCGCGTGAATCGCCATCGCGCTCATCGTCAGCGCCATGATGAGCGCCGCCTGATAGCCGTGACTCGACACATCGCCGATGAGCACACCCGTCCGCCCCTCGGCGAGCTTGAACAAATGATAGAAGTCACCGCCCACACTCTGCGCCGGTTCCACGCGCGCCGCGCACGTGGCTTGCGGCGCCACAACATCCGGCGATGGCAACAATCGCATTTGTAAATCATGTGCGAGCTGCATCTCGTGGGCGAGGCGTTCCTGGGCCATCGACGCCCGCACAAGATTGTCAATCTGAATTGCCGTACCGATCTGCGTGGCGATCGCGGCAACGAGCTTCTGGTCACCGGCCGTGAATGGCTGCCCCACTTTGCGGCCGCTCAGCGTCAGCACGCCGAGCGGCACCCCGCCCTGCGGCGTCGTCCAGATGATCGGCACCACCAACAGTGCGCCCCGCCGTACCGCTCCATCGTCAGGCGACCCAACCGCCTGTTCGGCGACGAGCACCGGATGATGCGCGCGAAACACGGTCGCCACCGAACTCGAATCACTGTCAATCGCGATCGCCTTCACCGAGTCCATATCAGCACCGAGCACCGCCACCGGTTGCAACAACCCACGCGCCGCATCGTGAACAAACACGGCCGCCAGCTCCGCCCGGACCGTCTCGGTGATCTCCGTGAGAATCGTCCGCGCTGCGTCGGCAAGCTTTACCGTGCGGCCGAGTATCTCCCCGATCGAATACAGGAGATTGATTTCCTCCCAACTCTCGGCAAGTTGCTCGGCGGCGAGTGCGGCCTCGCGTTGAGCCCGCTCAAGGTCGTTCACGCGACGCCGCGCAGGAGAATCAGCCGCACCACGTTGCCGCCGTCGGAGAATCGCTCGACATGATCCATCAGCCGCCGCATCAAAAACAGCCCGCGGCCATCCTCCAACATCATATGATCGGGCGTCGTCGGGTCGGCCGTGCAGGCGTCGAGATCAAAGCCCTGCCCTTCGTCGCGTACTTCGAGCACGAGGCGGCTCGAATCCACTTCGGCGTGCACGTGCACGGAGCGCGCGGCGTCGTCGAGATTACCACGCAAAATGGCATTCGACAGCGCTTCGGTCAGGGCCACCGGCACATTGAGCGCGAGGTGGCGGCGCGGAAAAGCGTGCACTTCACAACGACGCACCACTTGCTGCACGATCCCTTCGATGTATTGAACATCACTGGGAATGCGGAAATCCAGAGCTTGCTCATCCACGCGCACATCCACTCTAGAAACTCTCGAGAGCGCGCTCGCGGGTTTCGGAGATCTGGAAGAGCGTGTCGAGCTTCGTGAGTTCGAATAGTGTCTGCAAATCGTCACTGAGATTCGCCAGCCGCAGCTCACCACCCATCTCGCGGATCTTCTTGGCGAGCGACACCAGCACGCCGAGTCCGGAACTGTCGATGTACCCGGTCCGCGCGAAATCGACGAGCACTTTGCGGGTGCCCTTGTCCAGATCGTCGAGTACCATCTGCTTCAGCGCCTGGCGATTGCCGACGATGAGCTGGCCTTCGATTTCGATGATCGTGATGTCGCCTTGTTTCGAAGCAGTAAAGCTCATTGTTGCTGCTCTCCGTGCATCAGGGGCGTTTCTGGAGCGCCATAATGGCCGCGACGTGAAAGATGGCGTCCGCATCAGCGCCGCGCGAGAGATCAGACACCGGTTTGGCGATTCCCTGAAGGATTGGGCCGATCGCCGAGCCGCCCGACAGTCGCTCCGACAGCTTATAGGCGATGTTGCCGGCGTCGAGCGAGGGGAAAACCAGCACATTTGCCCGGCCAGCCACACTGCTCCCCGGGGCTTTGCGATCTGCCACGGCGGGGATCAACGCGGCATCACCCTGCAGCTCGCCGTCGACAGCAAGCATCGGCGCACGCTCGCGGATCAACACCAGCGCGTCACGAACGAGGGCAATCGATCCGGTTGAGCCGCCCGATCCTTTAGTACTGTACGACAGCAGCGCCACCCGTGGCTCGTCGCCGACAATCACCCGCCGCGCATCGGCGGCGGCAATCGCGATGTCGGCAAGTTGGTCGGCGGTCGGCTGCGGCACCACGGCGCAATCGGTGTAGGTCAACACTTCGGTGTCGGCCGCAGCAGCGCCGTTGCGAAATCCCGGCACGCACAAATAAAACGCACTCGACACCGTGCGCACGCCCGGCGCCGGACCAATCAGCCAGAGCGCATAGCGAATCACATCGGCAGTCACACGCACTGCACCAGCGACCGATGCGTCCACATCACCGGTATGCAACAAATACGTCGCAAAGACGAGCGGATCGCGGGCCAGTCGCGCCGCGTCCTCCGCACTCAGATTGTGCTTCGACCGAAGGTTGACGAGCAGCGCCGTCAATATCTCGGCACGCGGATCGGTGGAGGGATCAATACATTCGAGTCCCGACGCTACGGCAGCTGCCTGCCCCTGTTTTGCGGCGGGGTCAAGCACCAATACCGGAGTGGCGACACCTTCGCGCTCCAACCGTGCCGCCGCTTCGAGTATCCGCGGGTCTGCGGCCTCGGAGAACGCGATGCGCGCGCCAAGGCGCGCCGCCCGCACGCTCAACTGCTCGAGAAAACTCACGTGGCGGGCATGCCTTCGAATTTCTTCTTGAGCGCGGTCGCGACTACAGGATGCACAAGACTCGTCACATCGCCATTGAACCGCGCCACTTCGCGCACCAGGCTGGAACTGATATAGGTCGTATCGAGCGACGGCACCATGAACACCGTCTCCACATCGGGCGAGAGGTGCCGGTTCATCAGTGCCATTTGATATTCATATTCAAAGTCGCTCGCCGCCCGCAACCCACGGATAATCATCTTCACTTTTTGCGACTTGGCGAACTCGATGAGCAGTCCCTTGAAATGCACGACTTCGACGCGCGGATCATTCTCCGCCGCGGCGCGAATCAACGCCACGCGTTCTTCAATAGAGAACAGCGGCTGCTTGGACGCACTGGTCGCCACCGCAACCACCAGCCGATCAACGAACGACAGACTGCGCCGGATCAGATCGGCGTGGCCGTTGGTGATCGGATCGAAACTTCCGGCGTACATCGCGACATTTGGCATTCAGTGGTCACTCACAGTCGGTAAAAAGTGATTGCGGTAGCGCCATAGCGGCGGGTGTCAGCAGGAGAACCACCATCGGGCATTGCCAGTCGCGCTTCGTGCTCCACTCCAAAGATCGTCGCAAATGGCTCGGCGAGCCAGAGCTTGGCCAAAGCCACGGCCAGTTCCTGCCGGTACGGCGGATCGGCAAAGGCCACGTCGTATGGCTCCGCTCGTGCACCCTCGGCGAATTTCACGGCATCGTCTCTGTGAATCCTACAGCGCTCTCCGGCGCCCAGCAGGGCGACATTGCTTTCCAGTACGCGTATCGTGCGGGGATCGTCCTCGACGAAATCCACGAACCCCGCCCCTCGGGAAAGTGCCTCGAGCCCCAGCGCGCCGGATCCGGCGCAGAGGTCCAATACCCGAGCCCCCGGCAGACTTCCGTGCACGATGCTCATCCATGCCTCGCGCACCCGATCGGCCGTCGGCCGTACGGCATCGGTTTTCGGTGCCGCAATGAGACGGCCTCGCCAGGCGCCGGCAATTATTCTCACTTGCTCACCTGAAAATCGGCCAGCCCGAGTTGCAGCGTCGACTTGCCGCGAAACTCATTGCGCTCAAGCTTGTACGCAACATCGATAATGGCGCCGGGCTGCAGATCGGCCGTTCGATGCGCCAGCCCCCACCCGACTGCTTCAATATTTTCGTCGCCGTTTTCGATCCGGAACTTCACACCGTCCGCACCAATGCGCGTCGCACCCGTCGCCACCCGCACGCGGCGCGCCGCAAACATCGGCCCCGGATTCCCAATGCCAAACGGCTCAAGATGACGTAACAATCGCTCAAGCTCGTCCGTCGCATCGGCCAGCGGCAACTCCAGGTCAATGCGCAATTCGCGCACAAGATCGTCCGCCGTCAACCGGGCCCGTGCCACCGCGTTGAACCGCTCCACGAATGCCGGAATCTGCGCTTCGGCCACGGTAAGTCCGGCAGCCGCCCGATGGCCGCCGTGCTTGAGCAACAGATCACCGCATTCTTCGAGCGCCGAGTGCAAATCAAACGCCGGAATCGACCGGCCTGATCCCTTCCCGATGCCATCGTGAACGGCAATCATGAACACCGGCCGCGCCGTCTGTTCCACCAGGCGCGACGCAACAATTCCAATGACCCCGGCGTGCCAGTCGTTGTCGTGGAGCACAATGCCGTAGGTCGATGTGAGATCCATTTTATCAACGCGGCGCAGCGCCTCATCGAGAATGCGGCGATCAAGCTCCTGTCGCTCGCGATTCAATTCTTCACAGTGACGGGCGATAGAGTTGGCTTCGTCCTCGCGGTCGGCCAACAGGAGATCCACCCCGCGAAGTGCCCGGTCGAGCCGACCAAGCGCATTGAGACGCGGCGCCAGAATGTATCCCACCCGGCCGGCGGTGATATCCTTGCCATCAAGTCCGGAACTGCGAATCAGCGCGCGCAAGCCGGCGCTCTTCGACTCGCTCAGCAGGGCCAACCCGCGGCGGACGAACACGCGATTCTCGCCACGCAACGGAGCGACATCAGCAACAGTCGCGAGCGCCACCAGATCGAGCATACTGAGCACAACATTTTCGTTGCCGCCGAGTTCACGGGTTAATGCGAGCGCCAGTTTAAAGGCCACGCCAACGGCGGCAAGATCTTTATCGGGTGATGCATCGTCCACACGCCGGGGATTGAGCACCGCGACCGCCGTCGGCAGCGGCCCGCCCGGCAGATGATGGTCACTGACAATGAGATCGATCCCCGCCGCCCGCAAACTCTCTGCGGCATCAATGGCGCTCGTCCCGCAATCGCAAGTGAGGACCACCGATGCTCCGGCAGCCACGGCAGCAGCCACTCCCGCCGGCCCAAGATCATAGCCGTCCGAGCGACGATCAGGAATGAACGGCACCACACGCCCGCCGAGTGTGCGAATCGCCCGGGTCATTAGCGACGTCGAGCACATTCCGTCGACGTCGTAGTCACCGTGCACGAGAATTGTTTCGCCGCCGCGGATCGCCCGCGCCAGACGTTCGACCGCTTCACCCATACTCTTGAGTAACAACGGTTCGTGCAACTGGTCGAGTTGCGGACGCAAATAGCGCTTGGCCTGGGTCGGATCGGAAAGGCCGCGCAACACCAACAGGCGACAGAGCGGCAGCGGCAGTGAAACCGCCGCCGCGAGCGCCTGCGCCAACCCCTCGTCTGCCGCTGGAGCCGTCGTCCAGCGGCTGTCCGCGCGCCTGCTCACCCCGGGAAGTACATCAGCACGCCGCACGCCTCGCACAAATCAATTGCGCCAGTGGCGTTCATCACGTGACGACGCTGCATCGGGATCGCCGTATCGCACGCCCCGCACGACATATCACGCATCGGAAATACTGCTTCGACCCGCTTCCGGCTCCGGATCTTATCGTACTTCGTCAGTAATGGTTTCGGCACATCCTCGGCCAGCTTCGCCCGCTTCTCACGCGCCACCGCCAGTTCGCCGTCGATTTCGGCGCGCTGACCGGCAACTTCACTGCGGGCCGCCTCTTGTTCGGCCTCGACCTTCTCGAGCTCCGACTTTTGTGAATTCAGCACCGCGCGAACCTCTTCGAGCCGGCGGTTGAGGCCGAGCAGATCGCTTTCTTCACCTGCCACGATCTTCTTGGCCGCCTCCATCTGCGCGATGGCGGCCGTGGCCATCTTCATATTCGTTACCGCGTCCATCTGCGTCTGATTGCGCTCGATCAGCAGCTTGTGCTCGGCGATTTTATCCTTCAAATATGCCTGCTTCTTTTCCTCCGCCGCGACGGCCGCGTTCGACCGCTCCACCGCGTCCACCGACCGCTGTCGCCGCACATCGAGCTCACGGATGCGTGGTTCAAATTCGGCGAGGCGCATGTTCAGCCCGTGAATGACCACATCGTCTTCCTGCAACTTTAATAACGCATCAAGATCCGTCGACACTAAGCCTCCACCATGATTGTTACGTGAACCTGCTGGTGTTCTTGCACTGCATTCCGCTCTTTCATCCGTACGATCATTCGATCATACGTCGCACACTTCTCCAACTCCGTCCGCCGAGCGCCGTCAATTCACGCCGCATGATCTCGGACTCGCGCAACAGCGCATCCTTCTCCGCGCCAGTCGCCAGCGGCGTCATGCGTTCGAGTTCGCCGAGTTTGTCTTGCATCAATCGTTCTTTCAGCAACCGGAGCGCACCGTCGATGGTGGCACGCGGATCGATCACCGCACCCGGCTCGGCAAGAAGTGCGTCGATCACGCCAACTGCTATTTCGTCAAGCGCCTCGGCCAATTGCTCGGCCGACACTTCCGCACCACGCTCAGCGATCGCATCGTAAATCGAGCGGAAGACAGGGTCGCGCAGTGCGCCGCGCGGATCGTATTCGTCGATCTCCACTTCCGGATGCGACCCCGCGTCGTCATCGAGGCGTCCAATGCGTTCGATAATCTCTTCTATATAAGTGGGATGCAGGAGCATCACGCGTAATACGTCACGCTCCGCTGAACTCTCGGGTGACGATCCGCGATACGGCCCCAGTGGGCGCGGCGGCGGTGGGGCGTCGGGATCACGGTCGCGCGGCGGCCGTGGGGCTGGGCGCGGTCGTGAGCCGCGGCCGCTGCCGGACGGCACCGCCGACAATTCATGCACCAGTACGGATCGATCCACACCGGCCGCCGCACTTGCCCGCGCGATATACAACTCCTGAGTGATCTGATCTTTCGTCGAGCGAATCGTCGGCATCAGGGCATCGAGCGCCCGTCGCTTACGCTGCAAGTCGGCAAACCAGCCGCCGCGCTCGAGCAGTTGCACTTTGCGGTCGAACACGTCGAGACTGTTGGTCAATAGTTTCTCCATCGCCGCACCGCCGAACTTTGCCACGAAGGTGTCCGGATCCTCACCGTCCGGGAGCACCACCATTCGCACCGTCACGCCGCGCGCGAGCAGCACGTCAGCGGCCCGGAAGCTTGCCTTTTGCCCTGGGGCGTCGCTGTCGTAGAGCAGGAACGCGGTTTTCGAATTCCGTTCCAACAGTTCGGCCTGACCATCCGTGAGCGCTGTGCCCATAGGTGCGACCACAGATTCAATTCCCGCATCCACCATTCGCACCACGTCGAAATATCCCTCGACGAGGATCACCCGCTCGTCTTTGCGAATCGCACTGCGGGCCGACGAAAGATTGTAGAGCAACTTCCCTTTCGAAAACGCTGGTGACTCCGACGAATTCAAATACTTCGGTTCGCCCGGTCCGAGCAGTCGCCCGCCAAAGCCGACCGTGTGGCTGGACGTATCGTGAATCGGGAAAATCAACCGGTCACGAAAGCGTGGGCGGGCTTCGTCCTGCTCTTCACGTTTGACCAGTAGTCCGGCGTCGAGCAACCGCTGGTCATCAAAGCCAAGTCCATTGAGATACTCACGCATCAGTCCGACTTCGCGGGGGGCAAACCCCAGCGAGAACCGGTCGGCCGTTTCGCGCGTGATGCTGCGCTTGATCAGGTACTCGCGGGCGTGCACACCAACGACGTTCTGCCAGAGCATATCGGAAAACCAAGCGGATACGGTCGCGTTCAATTCCCAGAGTGGCTCGCGCGGGTCAGGCCCTTCGCGCCGCTTGTCCACTTCAATGACTTCGATTCCGGCTTTCTCGCCGACGTACTTCACCGCTTCGACAAAGTTCAACCCCAGCCGCTTCTGCACAAAGTTGAACACACCGCCTTTCTCGCCGCACACAAAGCAGGTGTACCCTTTGCCCGGTACCACTGAGAAATTATTGTTTGTGCCTTGATGAAATGGGCACGGCCCGCGATACACCGAGCCGGTCTTTTTTAGTCGCACATGTTCGCCAATGATCGCGACAATATCCGCGGCCTCGCGCACCTGTTCGACCACCTCGTCGGGAATCACGCCGTCTCCGACAGGGTAACGATCGTCACGCCGGCGCCGCCTTCATTCCATAGCCCCAACCGAAAATCACGGACGCGTTTGTCGCTCTTGAGCAACGCGGTCACGCGCTCCCGCAACGCACCGGTGCCCTTCCCGTGAATGATCATGAGTACCGGCAGATCGCCGCGCACGGCGAGATCCACGGCTTGTTGCACGGCATCATCCACTTCACTGACCCGCATGCCGCGCACGTCCACTTCACGCTTCACTTCGAGTTCCGGCTGGTCGCCCATCATTGGCACCATCTCGGCGCGTTCGGAGGCGGCGAGTCGGCGTTTGGCCACCCGGCGTACGGACGTCATCGGCACCGTGAGCTTGAGTGCGCCGATGACGACGGTGACATCGTTCCCGCGAAACTCCACCACCTGCCCCACTTTGCCGCCGAGCGTGGAAACTTCGACGGTCGTGCCGATTTCTATGGCGCCAGCTTCGGCACTGTTACCGCCGACCCGCGCCGCGACGCCCCGTGCGAGCTGACGCTCCCGTTCAATCCGCTCCAGCGCAAGCCCTTCGTCGGCGGCCCGGCGTTCGGCGACGCGCCGCGCCTCGGCGCCTGCGGTGGCGATTTGATCGGCGCCTGCGGCCTTCAAGTCGCGAATCGTTTGCTCGATCTCCTGACGGGCATCGAGCACATACCGCCGCGCATCCTGACGTGCCGCCCGTTCGACTTCGCGCTCCCGCTCCTTCAGCGCGAACTCACGTTCGGCGAGCTGCGAAGCGAGCGCCTGCGTTTGTTCATCCCGCTCTGCGACAATCGATTCCATCGTACTAAGGGATTTCTGACGCCGCTCCAGATCTTCCAAAAGTGCGGCCACATTGCGCTCGCCCTGCGGCACCCGGGCCTCGGCCCGCTCCAATACTTCCTCGGGCATGGCCAGTCGGCGGGCGATGCTCAGCCCGTAGGAGCGACCGGGGATTCCCTTCACCAGTGTGTAAGTGGGCGCCAGTGCGACAGCATCGAATTGCAACGATGCGTTCACCACACCCGGCACTTCCTGGGCGAGTTCCTTCAGCGCGCCAAGATGCGTAGTGGCAATCGTCGTGGTGCCGCGGCGTGTAAGTGTTTCGAGAATCGCGCCGCCAAGCGCGGCACCTTCGACCGGGTCGGTACCGGAGCCGAGTTCGTCGATAAGGACGAGCGACAAATCGGTCGCGCGGTGGATAATTTCCGTGAGGTTCCGCAGATGCGCGCTGAACGTCGAGAGTGAAGCCTCGATCGATTGTTCGTCGCCGATGTCGGCGAAGAACTGATCGAACAGCGCGACGCGACTTTCCGGCCCGACCGGGGCCGGAATACCCGCTTGCACGAGGAGCGAAATCAGCGCCAGCGCTTTCAGTAATACTGTTTTGCCGCCGGTATTCGGTCCCGACACGAGGAGTGTGCGTTCGGCGCCGTCCATAAATAAATCGAATGGCACCACCGACTCGCGGTCGCGGGCAAGCAACAGCGGATGCCGCCCGTTAATGATGGAGAATCCCTCGCCCGGTGCGCTGAGCATTGCCGGCGAGCAGCTGAATGCCAGGGCGTAGCGGGCCCGTGCCGTGAGCGAATCCAAAGTGACCAATGCCGCGAGCGTGGCGAGCAGTTCGTCGCGGCGTGGCCGCAGGCGTTCAGTGGCTTCCAGCAAAATCCGTTCGGTTTCGCGCAGTTCTTCCGACTCGAGTTCGCGAATACGATTCCCCGCCTCGACCGCCGCCGGCGGCTCGACGAACACCGTGCTCCCACTGTGCGACGTGTCGTGCACAATGCCGCCAACCGTACTGCGTCCTTCGCGACGCACGGGAATCACGTAGCGGCCGTTCCGCATCGTGACCGATGCATCATCGACGCGATGATTGGTCTCGAGCTTGGCCATCAGCCGTTCGAGGAGACGAACGAGGTCGCTCTCGGCGCCGCGCAGTTCCTTTCGCAACTTGCGGAGCGCCGGTGAGGCATCGTCGCGCACCACGCCTTCGTCGGTGATCACCTTATCGATTTCACGTTCGGTGGTCAGATCGCTGACGAGGGCAAACGCGATGATCTCCAGCGGCAGGAGCGCGGATTTTTCTTTGTCGTCGCGCTTGGTATTGAGCAGTGCGTCGCGAGTTTTGCGCGAAGACACCAACAGCGTAACCGCCGCCCGCAGTTCGAGTCCGGTCCACGACGATCCTGTCACGCGAAGCCGCGCGAGCGCTGCCGCTAAATCGGGGATCGGCTCCATTGTCCAGCCGCCTTCACTGCGGACGAGCGCCCGCGCCGCTTCGACTCTCGCATGTTCGGCGATAATTTCCGCAGCGTCGGTCATCGGTTCCAGCATGCGGATCCGCGCCGCACCCGCCTCACTGGACGCAAAGCCGGCGACGATATCAAGCGCCCGGGCAAACTCCAGCACCACCAACGCGTGCGAGCGAGCCGCAGGTGGCACCACCTGCGAATGAAAAAGCCCGACCTCGCGATCGAAATCGCTCAGTCGGGCTTGTTCAACTTCCACTAAAGGGTTCACGCCGGCGTGCCCAGTTCCTCTCGAGCGATGCGGCTGATAACGCCGCCATCGGCACGACCCTTGAATTGCGAAACCACTTTGCCCATCACGGCACCAATATTCGTCGCGCCCCCGGCGATCACGGCGCGAACTGCGGCACGGAGATCGTCTTCGCTCGCCTGCGCGGGAAGGTACTTCTCGATCGTGGCGATCTCTGATCGTTCTTGCGCCGCTAGCTCGGTGCGACCCCCTTTATCGAAGGCCTCCACGGATTCGCGACGCCGTTTGATCGCTTTTTGAAGCACATCAATAACGTCCGCATCCACCACATCGCGCTTGATGGAGGTATGAAAGTTCTCGATGTCTGCCAGCACGGAACCCAGGACGAGTACAGCAGCCTTGTTCTGGGCCTTTCGCGAAGCGTTGAGCTCTTCGCGGAGCCGGTCCGTCAGTGTTGCCACCTACGCAGTCCGTGTGCGACGATTCTTACGCGTGGCGGCGTTCATTTTCCGCTTGCGCTTCTCGCTCGGCTTCTCGTAATGGCGGTGCTTTCTGAGATCGGAGAGGATCCCTGCTTTTTCGCACTTCTTTTTGAAGCGCTTGAGGGCCCGCTCGAAATTCTCGTCGTCGTGAATGATGACTTCGGACAAACTGGTCTAACCCCCTTCGTGGCGTTTGCGCGCCGGAGTGAGTTTTGGATGTGGTAGCCACGTAAGATAGGCAAGCATCGGCGGTTAGGGAAGTGGACTGATGAGTGTTGAGTGGGAGAATGAGTGCTGAGTGCGAGACTAGTGGGAGAAAGGCGTGGGAGAGGAGTGGGAGACGGTAGTGGGAGAGCGCCCGGGATAGGCTGGTTTCTCTCTCCCACTCGTCTCCCACTCCCTCCCACTCAATGCCTCAGTGAAGCCCGTTGCCTCCGGCCATAGACAGAGGCTTATAGATCCGGAGCCCCCCGCACAGAACTGTCGTGCCCCGCCGAACGAGTGCGAGAGAGCACCAGCCCACCCCCCAGAAGCTCTCCCACTACCGTCTCCCACTCCTCTCCCACTCCCGTCTCCCACCAGTCTCGCACTCAGCACTCCTACTCCCACTCAGCACTCGCACTAACTTAATGTCCAAGAAATGCTACAAGAACAATCAATCTTCCTAGATCCCAGCGGCCGCCGCTGGCGCGCCATCCGCCGCGCCACGGTTGCGATTGGTGTCCTGACCACGTTGGTCGGACTCGGCTTGGTTATCACGTTCCTGATTCCGCCCATTCTGCCGAAGTTGCAGGCGGCCAAGAAAGCGGTGAGCATCACCAAACCAAAACGCACCATCGCCAGCACCCGGTTGGAAGCGCAACAGGCTGCGGCCCGCGCCCAGATGACGGCCGCACTCACGCGCAGCGCGCCGCCAAAGTCTATACGCGCCGAGCGTCTGCCGATTATCAAGAACCGCGCCGTCGAGACAATTCCGGCGACGAAAAAAATCCCACCGAATGGTCAGCGCCCCGGAATTGTCGCCGGCTTCTATGTGGATTGGCAGGACAATTCATTCGCCTCGTTCTCCGCCCACGCGAAAGATCTCGACTGGGTGATTTGCGAATGCGCATTTATTACCGCGGGCGGTGATTCGCTGAACCTGCGTCTCGACAACAAAGTTCCTTACTTCGCCGATCAGCTGCCGGAAAAAGATCGCCCCCGCGTGTTCATGATGGTGAGCAACGTGGATTATGGCACGGGCGTCTTTGATGCCAAACGCGTGCGGAAGTTGCTGGCGTCACCGGAATCGCGGCAGCGCGGAGCATTGCAACTGGTGCGCGCCGCGCAGAAATTCGGCCTCGCCGGTATCACCGTCGATTTTGAAGAAGTGCCCGACGATCTGCACGGCGCAATGGTGCTTTTTCTCACCGCGTTGCGCGACGGACTCCATCCCGGTGGCCGGTTGCTGACGATGGCGGTCTCGGTCAGCGCCGACTCCACCCAAGTACGCGATTACGCCAATGTGAACGACTACCTGTTTCTAATGCTCTATGACGAGCATTACAACAACGGTGATCCGGGGCCAGTGGCAAGTCAGGGATGGTTCACGGCGAAAACCAAGCAATTACTCTCGTGGATGCCGCCATCCAAAGCGATTCTGGCGCTCGGGGCCTACGGCTATCACTGGGACGACCATACCGGAAAGTTGACTGGCGTACAGTCGACTTTTCAGGAAACGATGCAACACGCGCGGCAGAACAATGCCAACATTCAATTCGATTCGCTGTCGTTGAATCCCTATATCCGTTGGTCCGATCCAGACCACGTCGATCATGTTATTTGGTTTCTCGACGGCGTGACCGCGTGGAATCAATGGCGCGCCGGCAATCAGCTCCACGCCGCGGGCGTTGCCATCTGGCGGCTTGGTGATGAAGATCCGTCACTCTGGAGCGCACTCTCGAATGACGTGGACAAGGTTCAGCCGTCCGTGCTCGAACCCATCCCGCCCGGCTACGACGTGCAGTTCGATGGTATCGGTGAAATTCTTCGTGTCACCCACCGTCCGGGCGCCGGCGTGCGCGTCCTCAGTGCCGACTCGACAAGCGGACTGATCACTCACGAACAGATCACGCAGATCCCATCCCCGTGGGTGGTGCAGCGTTTCGGCGCGTCCGACTCCACAAAAATTGCGCTGACCTTTGACGATGGTCCCGACGCGAAATACACGAACGACATTCTTGATACGCTGCGATCACGCAACGTCAAAGCCACTTTTTTCGTGATCGGGCGTCAGGCCGATGAGTACCCCGGGATCCTGCGCCGCATTGTGCGTGAGGGACACGAAATTGGCAATCACACCTACACGCATCCGAATCTCGCCCTCACCAATCCGTTCGTCGCCCGCCTTGAGGTGGTTGCCAACGGGCGATTGATCGAAACCATTATCAATCGTCGCACCTCGCTTTTCCGTCCGCCGTATTTCGGCGACGCCTCGCCAACCACCGCCGACGAACTTGTCCCTGTCGGAATGGTTAGCGACCTGGGCTATCTCACCGTCGGCGTCCGCATCGACTCCGACGATTGGCGCATTACGAACAAAGACTCGATTCTCCAGCACACGCTCGACGAAGCATACAATGGCAATGTCGTGCTCCTCCACGACTCGGGCGGCGATCGTCGCGGCACGGTGGCCATACTCGGCACCCTCATCGACTCGCTCAGGGCACGCGGCCTCACACTGGTGTTGGTCTCGGATCTCGCCGGCATCACCCGCGACGAGATCATGCCGGTCATCGCATCTCGCACTGCCTTTGAGCACGTCGCCGATGTCATCGCCTTCACTTTTATCGGTTTGCTCGACTGGGGGTTGTACTGGATTTTCCTGGTCGCTGTCGTGCTCGCCATTGGACGGTTGCTGTTCATCATCTCGCTCGCGGCCATCCAGCGGTTCCTCAAGAAAAAAGAATCATCAGCACCAGCGTTCACTCCCGCCGTGAGCATCATCGTGCCCGCCTATCGCGAAGAACGGGTGATCGTGCACACGGTGAAAAGTCTACTCGCCCAAAGCTACAGCGGCACGATGGAAATCATCGTCGTGGACGACGGCTCGCCCGACGCCACCTACGATGAAGCCCGACGCGCCTTCGGCAATGAACCCCGCGTGACCGTGCTCACGAAACCAAACGGTGGCAAGGCCAGTGCACTGAATTATGGAATTGCCAGTGCGCAACACGAGATCATCATCGCCCTCGACGCCGACACGCAGTTCGAACCACAAACGGTTGGCGAACTCGTCAAACCACTGGCGAATCCGGCCGTGGGCGCGGTCGCTGGCAACGCCAAGGTCGGCAATCGCATCAATCTGGTCACGCGATGGCAGGCGCTCGAGTATGTGACGTCGCAGAATCTCGATCGCCGGGCCTTTGCCCTGCTCGACTGCATCACCGTAATTCCCGGTGCCGTCGGCGCGTGGCGTCGTACCGCGTTGCTCGAAGCCGGCGGCTTCACCACCGACACACTCGCCGAGGATCAGGATCTCACCATTCGCATTCGCAAACTCGGTCACTCAATTGGATTCGCTGAGCGGGCGATTGCCTGGACCGAAGCCCCGGCGACAATCAGCGAATTGTCGAAGCAACGTTTCCGGTGGTCGTTCGGCACGCTGCAATGCGCGTGGAAACACAAGAATGCGCTCTTCCGTCCGAAGTTTGGCACGCTGGGGTTCGTCGCACTCCCGAACACCTGGCTCTTTCAGTTAATCCTGACAGCACTCTCACCGCTCGCCGACCTGATGTTCCTCTGGGGGTTGCTCTCCGTCTGGCTGACATTTAAATCGCACGGTCGGAATTACGCGGTCACTGATCTCGAACAGATCATGTTGTTCTACGCGATTTTTCTTGTGACCGACTGGTTCGGCGCGCTGATCGCATTTATGATGGAGCCCGACGAAGAACGGGCCCTCACCTGGCTCATCGTGCTGCAGCGCTTTGCCTACCGTCAGATTATGTACTCGGTCGTCGTGCGGAGCTTTATTGCGGCGATTCGCGGACGCGTCGTCGGGTGGGGTCGTCTCGACCGTAAAGCCACCGTGGAGCTCCCCGCGTGAAACGTTGGCGCAAGACGCTTGGTGCATCGATCGCACTCACGATCTTTGCAATCGCGCTCTATTCCCTGCGCAAGGAACTCGCCGGCTATAATTTTGGCCAGGTGCGCGACGCGCTCGACACTGTGTCGCGGACCAATCTCCTCCAGGCTATTGGCTACACCGCCTGCGGATACCTCGCGCTCATCCTGTACGATGCGCTCGCCCTCCGCTACGTCAAACGCACGCTCCCGGCGCGCCGCGTGGCGTTCGTTGGTTTCGTTTCATACGCGATGTCGAACATGCTCGGCTTCCCGCTCCTGCTCGGCGGCGGCCTGCGCTATCGCTTCTACAATGCGTGGGGATTATCGACCGCCGAGATCGCGCTGACCATCGCGTTCAACAGCGTGACATTCTGGCTGGGCGTCGTCGGGCTCGCCGGGCTCGCCCTCGTGCTGCAACCAGTGGCCGCACACACCGCGCTCCCACTCCTCACGTCCGGCACGCTCTATGGCTTGGGCGTCGCGATGCTGTTGGCCGTCGCGGCATATTTGTTCGCCGCGGCATTTGTGCGCCGTTCACTGCATTTCCGCGATTGGGAATTCGAACTTCCGTCAGCGGGGCTCGCGCTGAGCCAGGTGCTCGTGAGTTCGCTCGACTGGCTCTTTGCCGCCGCCGTCCTCTGGGCGCTGCTGCCATCGAACACACCGCAACTCACCTTCGCGGCTTTTCTCACGGCATTCCTCCTCGGTCAAGTGCTTGGATTGGTGAGCAACGTGCCGGGAGGCCTCGGCGTGTTCGAGCTGGTGATGCTCTCCCTGCTCCCGCCGTCGACCATTTCGCGCATATCGCTCGTTGGCGTGCTGATGCTGTACAGGGTGATTTACTATTTAATGCCGCTGGCGATTGCCGCGGCAATGCTGGCGACCCACGAACTGACCCGCGGAAAAACGCGTGTCGCCCGTGCGGCCCGCGCCGCCAGTTCGTGGGTGCCGGGCGTCGCACCAATTATTCTGTCGATCTCGACATTCATCGGCGGGATGATTCTGCTGCTCTCCGGTGCGACCCCGGCCCTCCCCGGCCGCCTGCGGTTGGTTTCGCAGCTCGTTCCACTGACGGTCATTGAGTCGTCGCATTTTATCGGCAGCCTCACCGGCGCCGCTCTGCTGGTGCTGGCCCGCGGACTCGGTCGCCGACTCGACGCGGCGTACTACCTCACGGTCGGCGCGCTCGCGATCGGCATTATCGCATCGCTCGGCAAGGGATTCGATTACGAAGAAGCGATCGCCCTGACGTTGATTCTCATCGCATTGCTGCCGGCCCGCCGGCACTTCTATCGCCGCACGTCATTCACTGCTGAAGTATTCACGCCCAGTTGGGTGTTGATGGCTGGTGTCGCGGTTGGTGCGAGCGTCTGGCTCGGCGTGTTCGCATATCAGTATGTGGATTACTCAAACGATCTCTGGTGGCGATTCGCACTACGCGGCGATGCACCGCGTTTTCTGCGCGCCACAGTTGGCGCGAGTGTCCTGCTCGGTATGTTCGCGTTGTTCCGACTTCTACGGCCGGCGATTCCGGATCCGGCCCTGCCCGATGCCGCCACGCTCGAGCGCGTGAAACCCATCGTGCGTGCATCGCCGGATACGGGCGCCAACCTCGCGCTCGTCGGCGACAAGTCGCTCCTGTTCAGCGCCAACGCCGATGCCTTCGTGATGTACGGCGTCGAAGGGCGCAGCTTTGTCTCGATGGGCGACCCAGTCGGCGCGCCAAACGAACGGCAGGAACTCGCGTGGCAGTTCCGCGAACTCGCCGACCGCCACGATGCGTGGACGGTGTTCTACCAAGTGCGCAAGCACAATCTTCCCCTCTATCTCGACCTCGGCCTGTCGATGCTGAAGCTCGGCGAAGAGGCGCATGTGCCGTTGCGTGATTTTTCGCTTGACGGCGGTTCGCGCAAAGGGCTGCGACGGATGATGAAGAACGTGGATAAGGCCGGCTGCACGTTCGACATTGTCGCTGAGCAGGACGTCCCCGCTCTGCTGCCGCGCTTCCGGGCGATTTCCGACGAATGGCTCGCGGCCAAACGCACCCGCGAAAAGGGATTCTCGCTCGGCTATTGGAACGACGGCTATATGACGATGGCCCCGGTCGCCGTCGTGCGCTGCGGCGGCGAGATCGTCGCCTTCGCTAATCTCTGGGAAGGCGCGGGCCGCGAAGAACTTTCGGTTGACCTGATGCGCTACGGCTCCGGGGCACCCGATGGCGTGATGGAATATTTATTTGTGCAACTGATGCTGTGGGGACGCGACGCCGGATACGGCAACTTCAATCTCGGGATGGCTCCGCTCGCTGGACTGGAGAACCGTCAACTCGCGCCAATTTGGAATCGCGTCGGAGCGCTGCTCTTCAGGCACGCCGAGAATTTTTATAATTTTCAGGGGCTGCGGACGTACAAAGAAAAATTCGATCCGGTGTGGGAGCCGCGGTATCTAGCGTCACCTGGGGGGTTTGCGTTGCCGATCATTCTTACAAATGTGTCGACGTTGGTGAGTCGGGGATTGAGAGGAGCTGTGGGTCGATAAAGCGAGTGGTGAGTGGGAGTAGGAGTGCTGAGTGCGAGACTAGTGGGAGAGAGGAGTGGGAGAGGCGTGGGAGACGGTAGTGGGAGATGAGTGGGAGACTGGAGTGGGCGACTTACGGATTCACTGCTAGCTGAAATCGCGCCGCCAGCACTCCTGAAGAAATCTCACTGCTCGTCGTACTGTTCACTGCGTCGATCGTTTGGATGTAAAACCGGTAGGTTCCCGCCACCGTCGGTGTGCCTAATAGCACACCCCGCCCCGAAATTGAAATTCCTGGCGGTAGTGTTCCCGATGCCAACGCCCATCGATATGACGGCGTACCGCCGCCGGTGATAATTGACGCGGCGTACGAAGCACCAACTTTGCCGGTCGGCAGGTAGTCAATGTGCTGGTTGGTCAGCCCGGCACTCGCACACGGGTTGAACGCGGCCGGGTTGCTGCTGCAGGTGCTGGTCAAGTCGATCGCTACCCGACCGGAGCGAACTGTGCCGTGGTCGTCATTGACGTCAACGAACAACGTGTATGTCCCCTGTCGTAGCGTGGTCGACCGACCCGTGACGTAGCCCTGCAGCGAGTTGATGGCGATAACGGGGTGAGGCTGCGCGGACCCCGGTGTCAACGTCCACGTGTAACCGGAGAGCACTTGGCCACCAGTTGCCACGATGGTGAGCGGATCAACATGGCTGAACGCGCCTCCATTCAGATCGATTTGACCGTACACAACCTGACCGGGAAAAATCGCCAGCGTGCTGGCCGTCTCAACGACAGGAATATCCACTGTCGGGATCAAATTCGGACAGCTCGTGAGACATAAAAGGCAGACAGTTCCAAGTACGCGAATGGCGCCTGAAGTTCTGATCATGGCTTTTTCTCCCGGAGTTTCTGACACTCAAGACTGCGGCAGTAGCCTCTCGCTTGTCAATCTGCCACCGGAGAGAGCCTCGTGAGTATGCGAGAGTGCGAGCGAGTGCGAGCGAGAAACAACAGCTACACTCTCCCACTACCGTCTCCCACGCCTCTCCCACTCCCGTCTCCCACCAGTCTCGCACTCAGCACTCCTACTCCCACTCAACACTCATCAGTTGTTCCCCAAACTCCACGCCACCGCCCGCAGCACAAACCCTCCTGCCAAAAGAATATTCCGCATCGAATGCCCTCCCCACGGCACCCACCACTTCTCAATTCTCGCCCCACCCGCCGCCATCAGAGCCGAATCCGCCGTGCGATAGCGATCATCCGTCCCCCGCACAATCGCGATGCGCACCTGCGCCGGAATCGCCCGAATATTCTCGGCGATCGAAAAACTGCCGGGCTCCGTCGGTTCACCCGACATCGCCAAGTCCGCGGCCGAAATGCGCAGATGCCCCCGCGCACCGGGGCTTATCAGCAACACGCCCTTGAAGTGCGCCACATCGGCGCGCGATGCGATGTACGTAGCGACCTCGGCGCCAATGGAATGGCCACCAACGATCATCGGCAGCGTATCGGCGCCAAGTTCAACGCGAACGCGCTTTAGTATAATCGTCACACTATCCGTCAACGCTTTGCCACGCCTGAGCGTGTCGTCGGGCAGTCGATTGAAATACTTTTTTACATCAAAGCCCACGACGTTGTAACTGCTCGCCGCCAGCCGCTTGGCGAGCTCTTGGTGCGCACCCCAGAAGCCGAGGTCGTTGCCAAGAAAAAAGATGATCGCTTTGGCGTGCGACGGCCCGTCAACCGCCGGATAGAAAAAGAACTCCGACGTCGCCAGTGAGGCGTCGTGTGGCGAATACGGCGCCGCGTCCGCCTTGAAGCATCCGGCGGCAGCGAGCGCGAACCCAACCGCGAAAACTCCTCTCCTCATCCCGGCGGCCAATGCATCTTCCGGCCACCCAACACGTGGACGTGCAGGTGACTCACACTCTGCCCGCCATCAGCGTTGGTGTTGACCACCGTGCGAAACCCGCTGGCGTTGATCCCCTCCGCGGCAGCGACATCACGGGCCATCAGCATCATCTCGCCAATCAATGTCGGGTCATTCAGCTCGTTGAGCGAATCGAAATGCTCGCGCGGGATCACCAAAAAATGTTTCGGCGCCTGCGGGCTGATATCGTGAAACGCCACGCACCTCTTGCTCTCAGCAAGAAATGCCACCGGCAACTCGCCGCGCGCGATGCGGCAGAACAGACACGTATCAGCCATCCTGACTCTCCTCGAGTTCGTGCGTCACTTCCCGTTTCGTTTTATCTTCCCGCTCCGCCTTCTCTTCCCGTTCCGCCATTTCTTCCCGTTCCTCCAACGATCCGCGAATCGTCCCCGGCAGCGCGGCGAGCGCCGAACGCACCACCGCGAGCGCCGCTACGGCCGCAGTTTCAAATCGCAGGTTCGTGTGCACCAGCGACACGGCGCGAAATCCAGCCGCCTTGAGCAACTCCATTTCGGAGTCCTCTATTCCTCCCTCCGGGCCGATCGCCAGCGTCAGCGGCCGTAGTCGCCCCGCCCCGTGCTCCTTCGCCATTCCGATCGCGCCGGCAATTAAATCGCCGATCGGTTCGCCGGCGCGGTCGAGCACCAGTCGCGGCCCTTCAGGCGCCGCGGCGATGGCGCGTTCCAGCGTCGCATCAGGATACACCGCCGGCAGCCAAGCGCCGCGCGACTGTTCCAGTGCCCCGGCCATCCGCGCTTGTGCTTTCTGCTGAAAGGTCGGGCCCTCGCCGCGCGGCGAGACACTCTTTGATCGTTTCCACATCACTGGCCGCCAACTCGTCGCCGCAAGTTCCGTCGCCTTCTCGGCGAGCCACAGCATCCGGTCACGATCGGCGATCGGGAGCATCAGATGCACCGACGGCGGTGGCTCGGACGTCGCGGCACTTTCCACGCGCACCGCGGCATGCCGCTTCGCGAGCCGCACCAACACGCCCTGCCCTCGCGTGCCCCGGCCGTCCAGCAATCGCACGGTCTGTCCGACTTCAAGACGCAGCACGCGAATGTGATGCGCTTCATCTTCACCCAATGTCACCGTCTCACCCGCCTGAAACGGCTCCGAGCAGACGAACGTCGGGATCGCTACCGCGTGATGCTTACGCTCCACCACAGTTCCTCCGCGTCTTCGTTTAATACGGTCCACCCACCCGCCGAAATCACGGCCAGCATCTCGTCGCGCTCTTCAACCAATATTCCGCTCAAGATCGCCACACCGCCATCTGTCAGCGATCGCCCAATCATCGGCAACAGTTCCGTGAGTACCGACGAAATAATATTCGCCGTCACGACCCGCACCGGCGCCAACAGTGGCAGCAAAACAGCCGCGTCGCCTTCAAACACCCGCACCTGATCACTCACTCCATTCGCCAGCACATTGTCTTCGGCGTTTGAAATGGCATCGTGGTCCATCTCGATCGCGGCGATACGGTCCGCACCCAACTTGGCGGCGGCGATCGCCAGCACCGCGCTCCCGGCGCCCAAATCGGCGACGGTATCACCGGCGCGAATCACACCTTGCATCAATCGCACAACACCACGCGTCGTCGGATGCTCGCCGGTACCAAAGGCCATCGCCGGCTCAATAATAATTGTCGTCGCCGGATTCATGCCCGCCGCTAACCACGGCGGCGTCACGGTGAGTGATCCAAGCGCGTGCGCGCCAATCCGGTCGCGCCACATCACGCTCCAATCGACGTTTGGTACGTCGCTCGTGACGGTAATCGCTTCAGCGTCGGCGGCGTGAACGGCGGCTTCGTACACTGTAACATCCGTCTCCGGCTCGAGGTGCGTCACGAACCAATCGCCATCTTCGTGCACGCCCTGCGCGCCGGCTTCAAACAGTGCGGCGCTCAATGCCTCACGCGTCTCTGGATTCGATGGGCGCGTCGCAAAACGGATCCACGCGAATGATCCGCGATGTTCCGTCACGCGCCGAGCGCTTCTTTCATTTTCGCCCAGAAACCTTTCGCGCGTTTTTCGGGGACAGGCTGATGCGCCAACGCCAGCGCGTCAATCAGCGATGACTCCGATTCACTGAGTACACTGGGTGTCCAGATCTGCGCCCGCACATGCAGGTCACCGGTGCCACTGGCATTCACCCGCGGCAGCCCTCGCCCACGCAATTGAAAGACGTGCCCACTCTGCGTACCGGCAGGAACGGTGAGGTTGATGGGCCCGGCGACGCCAGGGACGTCAATACTCGCCCCGCGCACGGCCTGCGGAAATGTGAGGAGCACTTCGGTGTAGAGGTCTTCGCCGTCGCGTTCAAATCGCTCGTCGTCTTCCACTTCGAACATCACGACGATGTCGCCGCGCGGGCCGTTCCGCACTCCGGCGTTACCGATGCCGCGGAGTTGCATGTACTGCCCCGTCTCCACGCCAGCCGGAACCTTGATCGGCACGGTGTGATCGCCGCGCTGCCGCCCTTCACCGCGACACGCTTTGCACGGCGACGCGATGGACACGCCGTCGCCACCGCAGGTCGGGCAACCGGCGACGCTGACGAAGTTTCCGAAGAACGACCGCTGCTGCCGACGCACTTCGCCGGCGCCGCCGCACGTCGCACATTTCACGGGCTTGGTGCCGGGCTCGGCGCCAACGCCTTTGCAGACTTCGCACGGGTCAAGCAATTTCGCCTTCACATTTTTCGTCACGCCGGTTGCAACTTCGGCGAGCGTCAGGTGCAAGTCGATTTTGATGTCCGCACCACTCCTCGGCCCGGCTTGGGCGCGGCCACCGGTGCCGAACATCTCGCCAAGTCCAAAGTCGCGCATGAAAATATTGAGTGCTTCGCTGAGATCGACGTGGTGATACTGCTGACCTCCGCCGCCCCGCAGCCCAGCCTCGCCATACCGATCGTACGCGGCGCGCTTCTGCGGATCGCGTAGCACGTCGTACGCTTCGGTGATCTGTTTGAATCGCTCTTCAGCTTCTTTCGCCCCGCCGTTCTTGTCGGGATGATATTGCATCGCCAGGCGGCGGTACTGCTGCTTGAGTTCTTCGTCGCTCGCGGTTTTTTCGACTTCGAGGACGGAGTAATAATCTGCCATATCTGAATCTTGCTCGCTTGGTGAATTACGTTAAAAATACTTTAATTGCGTGATCGATTGGGAACTGCAAAAACGGCTTAATCACGGATTTATGCGGATTCTAAAAAGGGCGATTTACGCGGATTTTCTTTTCGGGAACTGCGGGTGGTGCTACGGCTACGGCTCTCATTCGTGGCTTGATTGATAAGAAACTGCAAAAACGGCTTAATCACGGATTTACACGGATTCTAAAAAAGGCGATTGCACGGATTTTTTTTGGGGAACTGCAAAAACAACAACAGTTACTGCGACGGGACTCCGTGAACAATGAATTGGTCGCTGTTCGAATTCAGGCTTTCTGTACTACCAGTTGCTGTTTATCCGTGTAAATCCGTTCTGTTATCCGCGAAAATCCGTGGCCCAGTCGTTTTTGCCCAAACATTCCACGACAATCCGTGGACTCAGCCGCTTTTACTCAAACATTCCACGAACACAGGCGGCTGCTACCCCAACAACTCAGTCACCAGCGAAGACGTATGCGTGACTAATGCAATCACCTTGTCATACGGCATCCGGGTCGGACCAATCACTCCGATCACGCCGGCCAGGCCGCCAGCTTTGTATTCCGCCGTGATCACGGTCAGCCCGCCGGGCAGTGATGCGCCATGTTCGTTGCCAATCGTGATCTGTACGCCCGAGCCGGCGTTGCGTGATCTCAATAACGTTGCGAGCTCCGTCCGGGTTTCGGTGAGCTCGATCAACCGCCGCATCTGATCGCCGCTCGCAAACTCCGGCTTATCAGCCAACAGTGATGCCTGGCCAAGCACAACCGAATCACCCACCGTCGGCGCCGCCACATCGAATAGCTGCTCGCCTTCCTGAAGAAAGATATTCAACAGCTCAGTGGATCCGCTCCCCGTTGTCGCATCGCGCAGGCGGTCACCGAGCGACGCGCGGATGTCGGCGAGCGACAATCCACCCAGCCGCTCATTGAGCACGAGCTGAACTTCGGCCAGCGCGTGGTCGGCAATCTCGCCGGTCACCTCAATAAAAATCGTCCGCACCGTGCCGCCGCGAAGCGTCAACACAAGAATCAATTTCGCCGCAGTGAGGCGAACAATTTCCAACTTCTCCAAAATCGTTTGATCGAGCCTCGGGCCAAGCGCGACGCCAAGCTCCTGCGTCAGCACACCCAAACTTTGCGCGGCCCGCCGCAGAATGGACTCGATCGCCGAACTCCCGGCGCCGATTTCATCGGCAAGCCGAATGCGATCGGAATTCCCGAGCGGCACGATCTGCAGCAGTTCATCCACATAGACGCGATACGCCTTGTCCGTCGGGACGCGGCCCGCCGAGGTGTGCGGATGAAAGAGGAACCCCTTTTCCTCGAGGTCGCTCATGGTGTTGCGGATGGTCGCGGGCGAGACGCCCAAACCAAACCGACGCGACAGCGTCCGCGACCCCGCCGGTTCGGCGGTTTCGACATACGACCGGATAACCGCCGTCAGAATCGAGCGTTCCCGTTCATTCAGTTCGGCTGATGCCATAACTTCAAAGATACTAACGACTTCGGCCCGCGCTCAAGGCGGCGGCGAGACTATCGAGCCGCAGCCAGCCCTCAGGGGTCAGGATCAGGCGGTCGGAACTAGGCTCAGAAGGCAAACTCTGCAGTGCCGAAGGCGCCTCTGGCGGCGTTGATCCGATTCCGGCCCATCCCGCAGCCATCCATTGCGCGACTGACTTTGCATCGGCCGGCTCGATTTCCAGCCCATCAATAGTCCGCAATCCAAGATAGACCTCCTCAGCCAGGCGTTGATCGGCACCAAGCAATTCATCGCCAGCCATCGGATCGTCGCCAGCACCCACTCGGTGTGCCCAAGCCGCAAACTCCCGTTCGTTCCAGCGTCGACGTTCACCATCAAATGAATGCGCCGACGGCCCCAATCCGAGATACGGCACCCGCCGCCAATAGCTCGAGTTGTGCTGACTTCGGTGCCCAGGCAGACCAAAGTTCGAGACTTCGTAATGCTCAAATCCCGCGCCAGTCATCGCCTCGTGCGCCTCCAAAAATTCGGCGGCATAACGCTCCTCCGGCGCCTCGGCCACCTCCCCACGGGCAGTCCAGCGCCCCAACGGAGTATGCAGTTCGACGGTCAGCCCATATAACGAGACATGGCTCGGAGCGAGCTCCAACGCCCGTTCCAAATCGTTGCTCCAAGATCGTTCGAGCTCACCAGGAAGGGCAAAGATTAGATCCACCGATATATCGTCAATCCCGGCCGATCGGGCCGCAGCAACAGCCAATCCAGCCGCCTCGGGCGAATGGGTCCGGTGCATCCAAGTGAGGACTTTAGGATCAAAAGATTGCACGCCAAGCGAGAGTCTGGTGATCCCGGCGGCCCGCCAAGATGTCGCTGCCTCGAGGTTCAGATCCTCCGGATTCGCTTCCATCGTCACCTCGGCATCAGTCGTCAGGCCAATGCCGGCGTGAGATCGAATTCGGTCAAGAAGACTGGTAATCCCGTCGGCGCCTAGTTTTGATGGGGTGCCACCGCCAAGATATATCGTACTTACTTGGCTCAAATCGGAGTGCTTCGAGCGCGTGGATAGCTCAGCTAATACCGAATCAATAAAGTGCGCGACCGGGACTTCGCGGCGGACAGCAATGGCGAAGTCGCAGTAGCTGCAACGACGGGTGCAGAAGGGAATGTGGACATACAAATGCTTTGTTTTTATTGGCAAAATAGGGATGAGAATGAGTTAAAGTAAATTCTCAAATACCTTATTAGTAATGAGTTATAAGAAACTGCTCGAAAGTACTTTAAGTGATATTTCGTATTGACGGTTCGAGCAGAGTGCAGCGTGCAGCAACGTACTCTCTTAGACCGCGTGGACCGGGAACGTAATTGCGGGACCTACTTAGCGGGCGGCGGTCAGCGTAGGGCTCGGAGGAATCAAGCTGTAACCTGCACGCTGCACCCTGCACCCTGCTCGGCTTCTTAGCACCTCCAAACCATACCATCCGACCGCTGCTGTACAATTCCCAACACTTCCAATCTGGCTACCGTCTCAACCACCTGCCGAACCGACATCCCAAGCCGGTACCCCAAATTATCCACGCTAGCCTCCCCTGGCGCCAATGCGTCCCAAACTCTGGTCTCCGGATACGTCAGCGCGGGCACGTTGGTTGGCCGCTTATCCGCCAACCCAAAGAGACCAAGGGCATCGGCAATGGAGCTGATCACCTGCGCCCCGTCCCGGAGCAACTGATTGCAGCCGGCGCTTCGTGGCGAGTCAATCTGCCCCGGAACGGCGGCCACAATCCTCCCCAGTTCCAAGGCGTGGGTCGCGGTGTTCACCGCCCCGGACTTGTAAGGTGCTTCGACCACGATCGTCACTTTGGCGAGTGCGGCAATGATTCGATTGCGTTGCGGGAATGACCCCTGAAAGGCCTTGGTCCCCGGCTCGTATTCCGAGACCAGAAGTCCCCGCTCCCCGATCTCGGCGTGCAACGCTCGATGGGCCGCGGGATAGGGCACATTCACGCCAGTCCCAAGCACGGCGATAGTGTCGCCCGCACCCTCGAGTGCGCCCCGATGGGCCGCAGAATCGATTCCACGGGCCAGTCCGGAGACCACACCGATGCCAACCGCCACGAATGCCCGCGCGAGTTCGTCCGCGACCCTCATTCCGTACGGCGAGGCATCACGAGTGCCGACAATGGCCACGAGCTGGCCGGGCGAGGCCTCGAGTAACTCGGTGCGCCCAATCGCATACAACGGACTGGGCGGGCGCAGGAGTTCCTTCAGCGACTCCGGATAAGCGGCAGAAGAACTTGGGGCATTCGACGAGCTGCCAGAACATCCGGCCAGCTCGACCAACTTTACGGAGCGAGCGGCTCGCGAACCCGGGTTAGCTCGTCGGCCTTCTTCAGTTCCAAGAGTTTTCGCCACCAGGCGTCCTTGAGCGCGTCGAGCCCGATCCGGCCCGCCGCCGAAATGGAGTACAGGCCAAACGCGCCCGTCGTCACGATCTCCGGCACGTAGTGCTCACCGAGCAGATCGAGCTTGGTGAAGACCACACAATGCGGTTTCGCAGCGAGTTCCGGTGAATACGCAATAATCTCGGCGCGCAGCTGATCGTACTCCGCTTGCCAATCCATTGCGTCGATCGGAATCAGAAAGGCGAGCACGCGCGTGCGTTCGATGTGTCGCAGAAACTGCAGCCCCAATCCTTTCCCTTCGTGCGCGCCTTCGATGATCCCCGGAATATCGGCGACTACAAAAGTGCGCGAATCGGAGAGCTGAATAACGCCGAGGTTTGGTGCGAGGGTCGTGAAGGGATAGTCGGCGATTTTGGGGCGGGCCGCAGAAATCACCGAGAGCAATGTCGACTTGCCGGCGTTGGGCTGACCGACCAATCCAATATCGGCGATGAGTTTTAGTTCCAGCTCCAGCGAACGCGTCTGCCCTTCTTCACCCGGCTGGAATTCGCGCGGCGCTTGATGCGTTGCCGTCTGAAAAAACGAATTGCCTTTTCCACCGCGGCCGCCTTTCGCAACAATTATTTCCTGACCGGATTCGAGAATCTCACCGAGAATCTGGCCGGTGTTGAGATCCTTGATCACAGTTCCCGGCGGAACGGGGAGCACAATGCTCGCGCCACCGCGTCCCGATTTATTCGAGCCGCTGCCGTGCTCGCCGCTTTCGGCTTCCCACTTGTCGCGATAGGTGTAGTCGAGCAAGGTGGCGAGGTTGTTGTCGCCAACGACGGTGATGTCACCGCCCTTGCCGCCTTCGCCACCGTCGGGGCCACCCATAGGTTCGCGCCACTCGCGTCGGAATGAACTGCAACCCGAACCGCCGTTGCCGGCAACTGCTTTTACTACTACTCGGTCGATGAACATGAGTCAAAACTAAGGGGTCACAGGGGGAAAGCTTACAATTGGCACTTACTGTGAAGGCCGAGGGGGCGATTTGGATTACGGGGCGGACGGCGGGCAACGTGGGTTGCGCGCTACTTACCCTGGACTCGCGCCCAAAGCATTTGGGCTCGTTTCAGGTTTGTTGGATCAACGACTCCATCCAGGCAATCGAGCGTGGCCGTCACGGCTCGCGCGCCTGCGCCCGCATTGAGGGCGCCGTGGAGATGCGAGTGGAGTTGACGGTCCTGCCCTGCGGCGACACATGCGGCGATGATGCACAGTTCCCTTCGCTGTAAATCCAGTCCCGGCCGGGAGAGGACCTTGCCGTACCCTTCGACTATCATCCAGTCATCGAGCGCGGGGTGGAGGGCGCGAATGTTCATTCGAAGCTTCTCGTAATTCTTTCCATAGACGACTTCGCACGTCTCCTCGCCCTGCTTCCGCCAACTGAACACGTTCTCGTACGATTCTACGTTCCCGTTCCGCTCCGCTCCGCTCCCGCCCAGCGCCCGCCGCCACTCGCGGGCAGCGTTCAATGCCCGAGGGAAACCGGCGAACAGGTACGATTGCAGCACGACCTCCTCCACCCACTCCGGCGGGACACTTTCTGCCGTGCCATTGCCGTCACTGCCGGCACCGCGGTCACCGCCGTCTCTGCCGGCACCGGTGCATTCGGCGAACGCTTCACGCACCGCCTCTTCGGAACCCCCGGTTATCCGGGCGGCCAAGCGAACGAGCGACGCCGTTGCGCCATCGAACGAGGGAATAGTAGCCGCAGAGTTCGGGTGTGACGTCATCGAAACATTTCCTTAGGGGGCGGGTTATTGCATAGGAGCCGCAAACTGCGAGCAAAAGCGGCGCGTCCTTACTAAATTTAGTCCATCTAAACTGACCGACTGTCTTTCTGAGGCTCGAATGAACCTGAATCAAACGAAAGTACTGCTCCTGCTGTCGCTCCTCGCCACGGCCGCCTGCTCAAAAGACAAGGCCAAAGACGACGAAGAAAAGCCCGTCGCGACCCAGACTCCACAGGAATATCGCGCTCGGCAACAGAAATTCGCCGACTCCGTGCTCAACGCCTCGTCGAGTGCCAAAACCGTCGTCGAGAAACTTGGCAAAGGGTACGAAGTCGGTAGTATCAAAATGCGCGATAGCGTCGCTACCCTCGCCGCCGATACCACCGCCCACTGTTTCAAAGTCGGCCGAGCCACCGACCCGTATCTCGCGGGGACGGTGTCGTTCTGGGTGAATATGAATGTGACGGGGTCGGATATCGTCCGCATTCAGAAATCCGAGTGGACGTCGACTGCCGGCAATATTGTGGACGCGTGCTTGAATCAGCTGGCGAAAAGGTGGACGTTCGATTCGGCGATCGCTAAGCCGGGCGCGTACATCGTGCAGGTGCAGTTCAAGTAACGCGCTGCTCGTTCGCTTTTCACAACAGCTAAATAAAGTTCGGCGCGCGGGTCGGGCTCGGGGAGCTCGCTTTGACGGGCCTATCGCTTACACGCATCGAGCCTCGCCCTCAAGGCGAGTCTCGCGCTACGCGATGGGCCCGTCGGCGCGAGCCCCCCGAACCCGCCCTGCAAGTCTTTTGTATTTTGCTTAGCGCTCACACCTAAGCGCATCACGCGCACGGAGCACGCCTGCGCGGTTCAGCTCACGCACACTGCGGTTATTGCCCGCTCTCGCACATTAGCTCGAAGGAAGGGCGAGTGCATTCACTCCACAGGGCCCCGTGGCTGCCGTGTGCCATGGGCCAGTTGGCCGATGGCATACGGATGCCACTTGCAGGCCCGAAGGAGTGAGTGCGCGCGCCCGACCGCAACGCACAAATGCGAGAGCCTCCCACTATCAAACGCTAGCGCGCGAGCCGAACCTCGCCAACAATCTCATTGCGCGTGTTGCGAATCGGCTTGTGCGCCCACTCCGCCATGCGGGGAGTCAACGTCTCCGGCAACTCCCCCAACAACTGCAACGCCCGGATCACCGCGATGTGCTGCGCACGCAACGCGCCGTCCTCTACCTTAATCGCAATCCCAATCCCCGATTCCGGAATCGCCAGCGAGTGCACGCCCTCGGCGCCCACCTTGGCAATCACCCGACCGCCAGTCTCCTGCAATATCATCGTGTCGAAACGATCCGTGCCACCAATTAAATGCGGATGGGCGCGCATCGCCGCGGCGATGCGCGACGGAAGTTCTTCGCCCGCTTGTACGGCGCGCGCCCAACGCGAGTAGGCCAGCGCCATCCGGTCGATCGGCAACGCCATCACCACAACGCCGCAGCCATCAACGCCGATCGGCATGTCATCAACACCGACGCCACTCCACGCCGCGACTTCGTTCAGGCAACTGCGCTGCACCGGATGCTCGGCGCGTTCGTATCCCTGCAGCGCCCAACCGGCAGTGTACGCGCGGCCGAGCATCGCGGCGTGCTTGCCTGAACAATTATTGTGTAAGCGCGAATATTGGCGACCACTCTCGCGAGCCATCTTGACGCCGCGCGCCGAGAGAGGCTCGTGCGGGCCGCAAGCCAGATCGCCCTCTTCCAAGCCCATCGACGCGAGCATGCGCTCGACCACCACAAGATGTTCGGGCTCGCCACCGTGCGAGGCGCAGGCGAGGGCGAGTTCCTCGTCGCCCCAACCGAGTTTGTCGAATCCGCCGGAGGTAAGAAACGGGAGGACTTGAAACATCTTGGAGCAGGACCGCCACATCGTCAACATCGAATGATCGTGGGCGGTAGCGATCAAGGCTTCATTCGGACCGATGACGGCAGCGTGAACCAAGTGCCGGGATTCGATGGTATCAGCGCGGGTTACTACTACGTCCAGGGCGAGCGGGATCATTCTGGAATGTAGTGGGGACTACATGCGATAATGAAAGGGCTTGGGGGATTACGGGGCGGACGGCGGACAGGGAGTCACCTATTGGTCGAGTTTTTTGGGAAAGGGCTTGGGGGATTACTGGGCGGACGGCGGACAGTGATTCACTGATGGGTCGGGGTGGTGCGAAAGGTCGAGGGGGGATTACTGGGCGGACGGCGGTCAGCGGATTCGGATGGCGTTGAAATGATTGTGTCGAATGCGATTCACGATACGATCGTGCGGGATGAGGGATTCTGTTTTTGAAGGGCAATATGAAAAGTGGGCGGCGGCGCAGCCGGAGTTGCTTCGCGCAGATATTCTGTGGGCATTGGATTCGTACCGGCTCGCGCTCTACTTGGTGGAACTCTCGACGACTGATATGCGGCGGGCGCGCGACGGCGATCTTGCAGCCGCTCGACGGCAATTATTGAAGGCCGTAATTTCTATCAGTGCGAATATCGCCGAGGGGTACAGTCGCCCCACAATGGCAGATCGATCGCGATTCTTCGCGTACGCATTGGGGTCCACCAGGGAAGCCGTCACCTGGTACGCGTCCTTCCGCATTTCACTGGGCGACACAACCCTGTTCGCCCGCTACACCCACCTAGCCCGCCTCCGCCGAATCCTAATTGCGACTCAGCGCACCCAACATTTCCATCTCCCCCCCAACACCTTCACCCCCGGGATTTAAACGCTGTCCGCCGTCCGCTCAGTAGGCCTCCACGACCTTTCCCAGAAACCCGACCAACAAGGTGACTCCCTGTCCGCCGTCCGCTCAGTAATCCCCCGCGACCTTTCGCAGCAACCCGACCCAACAATGAATCCCTGTCCGCCGTCCGCTCAGTAATCCCCCACGACCCTCCCGCTGACTCCCTATCCCACAACCCCCAAATCAAACGCCTCCAAAACCTCTCCCACTGAAACAGTAGCCGCCCCCAATTTCCCGACTTCAACTCCAGCAGCATAGTTAGCAATCACCGCCGCCTCCAATGCCGTCGCCCCCGACGCCAACATCGCCGCCAGATAAGCTGTGACCGTGTCCCCCGCTCCCACTACGTCATACACTTCGCGGGCGGTAGTCGGAATCCGATGCACACCCGTCGCGCCTTTCTCGATCAGCGCCATTCCGTTTTCGCTCAGCGTGAGCAAAATGGATTCGACGCCGAGTCGTTCAACTAAAGCCGGCAACGTCTCCGGATGTTCCACGTCGATGGCCGCGCCGAGTGCGGCCTCGAGTTCGCGACGGTTCGGTTTGAAGACAGTCGCGCCGGTGTAGGAGAAAAAATTGCGATACTTAGGATCCACAACCACCGGAATTTTCTTTTTGGCAGCAATGGCGAGCGCGTGCGCAATAACGGCCGGCACCAGCACTCCCTTGTTGTAGTCCTCAAGAATCAACGCGTCCGCATCACCGAGCGCTTTGGTAATCGCGCTGTTGAGCAGTCCGATTTCGGCGGGTGTGCAATCTTCGTCCACTTCTTCGTCCACCCTCACCAACTGCTGAGCGCGGGCGAGAACTCTCGTTTTTGTCGTCGTCGGGCGATTGACTGCCACGAGCCCGCGCGTGTCGCCGCCGATGGCCATCATCATGTCCCGCAGTTGCTGCGCGGACTGATCCTTCCCCACCGTGGCGACGAGTTCAACCTGAGCGCCGAGCGCTGCGACATTTTGGGCGACGTTGGCGGCGCCGCCGAGTGCGTGGCGTTTATCGCGAACCCTCACCACCGGCACCGGGGCTTCGGGCGAAATGCGGTCGACGTCGCCGCGCAAATACACGTCGAGCATCGCGTCGCCGATGACAACAATGCGATGCTTCGGTGACAGCGCGAGGAGCGCCGCGATGCGGTCGCGCGAGATTGGCTGAGTAGAGGGCACGGCTTAACGTATCGAATGCCGCCCGCGAGTGCGAGATTTCCCGAATGAACTTCACGAACCACGCATACCAGCGGGCCTGCCCAGCGTGACCCATTCTCCCCCACCCGTCCGCGCCCGCCCGGCGATCGCGCCCCTCGTTCTCGTGGCCGCCGTACTCGGCATCTCGATCTCCGGCCCCCTCGTCCGGCTCTCGCATTCCGACCCGCTGGTGATCGCGCTCTGGAGAATCGGGATTTCGATTGCCATCATTTATTCCATCCTGCTCTTCAATGGGCAATGGAAACAGTGGCGCGCCCTCTCGCGTAGCGATCTCCTCGCCGCCGTCGCCGCCGGCGGATTTCTCGCGCTGCATTTCTGGAGCTGGATTTCGTCTATCGGGATGACGTCTGTCGCGGCGAGTGTCGTGCTCGTTAATATCCATCCGATCATCGTCGTCTTTGGGTCCGCACTTTGGCTTGGGGAGAAACCCACCCGCCCCCAACTGATCGGGATTGGCGTCTCCCTGATCGGTGCCCTCATACTCGGCTACGGCGACGCCCGCGGTGCCGCTACAGTCGCCGGGTCACGGGCGCTGATGGGCGATGCACTGGCAGTCGTCGGCGCCGTAACCGTATCTGCCTACCTACTACTCGGCAGACGCGTCCGCCAGAAACTGGATCTCTGGCCGTACGTGGGATTCGTGTATTCCGTCTGCTTTGTGATCGTACTGGCGATTGCCCTCGTGCGCGGCGTGCAAATCATCCCAACCGGAGCAACGGCACCGCGTGAGCTCGCCCTCTTCGCCGCGATGGCACTCGGCCCGATGATGTTGGGCCACACAGGATTCAATTGGGCATTACGATATTTCCCGGCCTACTTCGTCAGTCTGGCTGCGCTCTGTGAGCCGGTAGGGGCTACCATATTGGCCGCGGTGATTCCGGGGATTGCCGAAATGCCTGGGGGGCTCACCCTAATCGGCGGGGCGGTTGTGCTTGGGGGGATTGGACTGACTGCGGGCAGGAAGAAATGAGTGTTGAGTGGGAGTATGAGTGCTGAGTGCGAGACCAGTGGGAGAAAGGAGTGGGAGAGGAGTGGGAGAAAGTAGTGGGAGAGTGAAACCGTAGTTTCTCTCTCCCACTTATCCCCCTCTTATCTCCCACTAAACTCCCACTGATCTCCCACTGATACCTCCCACTCCTCTCCCACTCCTTTCTCCCACTGGTCTCGCACTCAGCACTCATACTCCCACTCAGCACTCGCACTGCTTTAAATGAAGAGCGGCCAGCGTAGTTACGCCGGCCGCTCATTCCGTTAGAACGCGTCAGTTACTGCGACGCCCCATTGCCCAGCCCCGCCACCAACTGCACCAATGCCGCCTGAATCGCCAGCATCTGCGGGCTTGCCAGTGCACTGGCCGAGGTCGACGAGCTATTCACGAGTGCATTGAACGCTTCCACGGCGGTACGAACTGCCGGGCCCTTTTTGTCGGGATTGTTCAAGTTGTTCAACGACTTCACGAGTGCCGCGATCAACGCGCTATTCATGCCCGAGGCATTGAGCGT
>JANYKA010000158.1 GCA_025358315.1 Gemmatimonadota bacterium
GGAGCGAGATACGGCACCACCCGCACGTCGGCACGATCGTATTGTTTGAACGCGTCAAACTGTGCGGTGCCGGTCGCCCAAATCACACAGAGCGACTGCGGCAATCCCCGCTCGACCCAACCTGCCATCGCTTGATTGAGCGCACGCGCACCCTGGCTACCACCGAACACGAGTAGCACGCGTGCACTCGGCGGGAATCCCCACTTCTCTCGCGCGATCGCCGGACTCGGCCGGATGTCAGGCGGCGGATCGATCGGATTTCCGGTATCGCGAAACACACATCCGGCGTGCGGCAGAAACCGCTCCGCTTCGGGAAATCCCAAGTACGTCTCGCGGGACAGGCGCGTGAAAAATCGCGCCGTCATTCCGGGTTGGCTATCGCCAATATGTTGGACAATCGGCACGCGGTGCGCCCAGGCCCAGGAGAGCGCAACTCCGCTCGCATAACCGCCGGTGCCTACCACGACGACCGGCTTCAGCTTACGGGCGAGGCGACTCATCGCCCTCCACCCGCTCGCCGCACCGCGCAGCGTGCGCCAATTGTTCCAGACCTTTGGACGGTACAGCGGGTGCAGGTCGAGCAGCGTGTACGAATAGCCGGTTTGGGGCAGCACGTCGCGCTCGATGCCGCGCTGCGCGCCAACGAAATACGGGTGCACGTCCGGCCGCGCCCGAACCAAAGCGCGCGCAATCGCCAATCCCGGGTATAGATGGCCGCCGGTGCCGCCACCGGCGAAGAGAACGTTCACCGGCCCGCGCCCAGAGGATTCGTGGCGCGCGAACCTATCACCCGCTCGCGCGAACTCCCGATGTTGATCAGGATGCCCGTCATCACCAGGGACAATAGCAGATTTGACCTGCCGTACGAAATAAACGGCAGGGTGAGGCCCGTCGTGGGAAGCAATCCGATCACCACACCAATATGCAGATACGCGGTCACCAGCATCGTCGCCGTGATGCCGACCGCGACCAAATGCTGAAACGGCGTGCGCGCCTGTTTCGCAATCCGGAAACCAAGCCATCCCCAGATGGCGAACAATGCCACGAGGAGCACAATGCCAATGAATCCCCACTCCTCACCAATGCTGCTGCCGATGAAATCGTCGTAACTGAGTGGAAGAAATCCGTTCTGCTGACGGCCTTCGCCAAAACCAAGGCCGAACCATCCGCCTGACCCAACGGCGATCAGCGATTGCTTCAGCTGATAGTTCACGTCTTTGTGCGCAACATCGGCCTGCGCGGCAAAGCCAAGCAGGCGCTGCATTACATACTGCAGGCGGGACATCTCTACCCAGAGCACCGGGAACGTCAGGATCCCGAGAAACACAAAGTGGCCGAGCCGTGCGCCGCCCGCATATACGATGATCGCCATTTGCAGTGAGTAAAACAGCACGGTAGAGAAATCGGGCTCTAACCCTGCCATCACATTGAGCGCACCGACAACTACGAGAATTGGAAGCAATCCTTTTGTGAGGCGGCGCATCTGATCGCCCTTCTTCACGACAATCATTGCCGTCCAGAGAATCACGGCAATTTTAGCGAACTCCGATGGCTGGACCGATCCGCCCATCAGGTACCGGCGTGCACCGAGAATCGGCGGCGCGATGCCTTTCGTGAACGGAAGCACCGTGACGAGCATGAGCAATAGCGCTAACCCCATCACATACCATGCGTACTTGCTCCACAACTCCGCATCAACTTTCGCCACAATGGCGAACAGCACGATCCCGACAACCGCGCCGGTGAGTTGCTTGAGCAGAAAAAACGTGCTGGCATGCCCGATTTGCATCGCCGTGAATGCGCTCGCGCTGTACAACGTCGCCAGTCCGAAGCTGAGCAGAACGGCGGTCACCACGATCAAAGCTCGTGCGTCAACGCCAATGAGCCACCGGTCGCGCGTCTGCGCGCCCGCCGCAGGGTTCGCGCGCGCAACAGGAATTGTAGCGGCCATCATATGGCATTCGCGAGACGGCCGAAAGTGGCGCCCCGCTCTTCGTAGTTGGTAAACATATCGAAACTCGAGCAGGCGGGAGACAGTAGCACGACGTCGCCAGGCCGTACCGCGGCGCGGGCACGCGCGATCACATCCGTGAATGACGATCCAGCACGCTCCAGCGGAACCGCCGCGCCGAGGTCGGCGGCGATGAGTGACTCGGCCTCACCAAAGGCGATCACCAGCTTGGCATGACGCCGCAGCGGTTCGATCAAGCCGCTATACGCTTCCCCCTTGTGGCGGCCGCCGAGCAAAACAATCGCCGGCCGCGTCATGCCCTCGATCGCTACCCGCGTCGAACTGACGTTGGTGGCTTTGGAGTCGTCGATCCATTGTACGCCGCCAATGTCCGCCACTACCTGCAGCCGATGTGGCATGGCCGTGAACGTCCGCACTCCTTCCAACAGGCGGTGCAGCGCATCGGGCGTTCGGTGTTCCGGCGATGCCGCGGTAACCGCGAGCGCTGCCGCAAGCACATTAGCGACGTTGTGGTCGCCGAGCAGCGGAATGTTCGCGCGGTCCATCCATCGAATGCCGTACAGCGCTACGGCTCCGGTCGCCGGATCATAGGCGGCGTCCGCGCCCGCCCTCCGCACGGAAAAGCTGAACTGTGTGCCGCGAATGCCGGCCGTCCGGCGCTGCACTTCAGCGTCGTCCGCGTTCGTGATCCATATCGAGCTGTCCGTGGCATTTGCAAACAGCAGCATTTTGTCGCCGTAGTAGTCATCAAGAGACGCGTACCGATCCAAGTGGTCGGGGGCAAGATTTGTCAGCACGCCAACGGCCGGGCGCAAACCCGGTGTGTCGTGCAACTGGAAACTCGACAGCTCCAGCGCAATCCACGAAGGCGGATCGTCGAGCAACGCGACATCGGAAAGTGCTGTGCCGATATTCCCGGCGGCCTGTGCGCGTGCGCCGAGCGCGCGCAACAGATGGTCGATCAGCGCCGTGACGGTCGTTTTGCCGTTCGTTCCGGTGACGGCGATGAGCCGGGAGTGCGGCAAGAATGCGATCGCCACCGCCACCTCACTGACGATCGGCACACCGTGTGCCCGCGCCACCGCCAGCGCCGGCGCATTGGGGGGTATGCCCGGGCTAGCGACAACGAGCACGGCACGACCGATGCGTTCGAGGTCGTGCCCGCCGGCTTTCTCATCCGACGCATACACAGTCGCCCCTTCGCGCAACAACAGCCGGGAGACAGCCGTCCCGCTGCGGCCCAGTCCCACAACCGCAATCTCCCCACGGGACAGCAGCGCGCGAATCACCGAAGCTTGAGCGTGCTGAGCGCCACCAGCGCACAGAAAATACCGATAATCCAGAAGCGCACAACGATTTGTGTCTCCGGCATCCCCTTGAGTTCGAAATGATGATGCAGCGGTGCGCGCAGAAACACGCGGTTCGCCCGCGCGTACTCGAGACCATGTTTGCGACGGCGAAGCTTAAACGCCGTCCGCTGAATCAGCACCGAAGTGGTTTCGGCGACGAACACTCCGCCGATCATCACGACGAGAAATTCGGACTTGAGCAAGACCGCGACGACGCCGAGCGCTCCGCCGAGCGCCAGCGAACCGGTGTCGCCCATAAAGACCTGCGCCGGATGCGTGTTGTACCAGAGGAATCCGATCGACGCGGCGAAGACCGCCGCGCAAAACACGGTGAGTTCACCCGATCCGCTGAGATAGAACAGTTGCAAATAATTCGCCGCATTAAAGTTGCCCATCGCGTAAGCGAACACCGCGAAGGTGGCCATGGCAATGGCCATCAGTCCGGTGGCAAGTCCGTCGAGGCCGTCGGTGAGATTTACGGAATTGCTCGTCGCCGTCATGACGAATGTTACGAACGGCACATAGAGCCAGGCCATGCCGATTGTCGCCGGCATCACGAGCACATACTTCGCGAACGGCACCGTGGTGCTGGCGCCGGGAAGCACATTCAAGGGGAATTCCCAGAGGTAAAATGCCAGAAGCAATCCGGCAGACACTTGCCCTGCCAGCTTGTAGCGTTCCACGAGACCGCTGTTCTCTTTCCCTTCCCGCTTCTGCTTGAGCTTGAGATAATCGTCCAAGAATCCGATCGCACCCATCCAAAGCATGACGGTCATGGCCAGCCAAACGTACTTATTGTCGAGCCGCATCCAGAGCACCGTCGGGATGAACGTCGACGCGAGAATAATCAGTCCGCCCATGGTTGGCGTTGTGCCTTTCCCGGCGTGGGAATCCGGTGTGCCTTCGCGCACCACTTGGTGAATCGCCATCGCCCGCAACCGGCGCAGAATGATCGGCCCGAGAATGAATGCCACGAGCAGTGCCGTGACGGCTGCGCCGGCCGCCCGGAAGGACTGGTATCGGAAGACGTTGAATGGCCCAAAATGGCCGCGCAACGGATACAAAAAGTAGTAGAGCATCAGTGTCCCTGACCGTCGGCCCAAGCGGAAAGAAGCGGCACGAGGCGTTCGAGACGGACGCCTCGACTCGCCTTGAGGAGAATGGCCGCCGTCGGCGTGAGTTTCGGTGCAAGCAGCGGCCAGAGCTCCTCGACGTCAGACGCGGTGATCACGCGGGCGTCACGGCCTTGC
>JANYKA010000201.1 GCA_025358315.1 Gemmatimonadota bacterium
TCAAAAATCTTTTCGCGAAAACGCCCGGACCCCCAGCGCAATGGGCAGTGATACCCAGATCACCAGCGCGGCGAGCGTGATCACCACGCCCACCGGTCCGTCAAAAAACTTCAAGAAGACTGCGCCGGTATATCCCATCAACGCCGCACCATCAAAGCGGAGGAGCAACGCCAATCGGACGATGTCGATGGGGTTTGCCATCATCAAACCGAGCGTGACCCGTTCGAGCGGGTAGCTGGAGAACGCCGCAAGAACGAAAAGCACGAAGCCGTCATAGACAACGGTCAGCAACAGCCACGCTCCAATTGCTACACCCAATCCACGCAACCGGTCCTCGAATCGCACTGCGATGAGTGTCGCGAGACCCGAGAACACACAGGTCAGCACGATGCCACCGCCAAGCAGTGCCGCCAATGCGCTCCAGCTCGACGGCTCAAGACCCCGAACGACGAAGGGCAGACCGATGCCGATGGTAAACACCACTGTCAGCGGGATGGTCAACCCGAGATATAAGCCGCCGTATAGCTGTCGCCGTTTGAGTGGCTGCGCAAGCAGCAGCTCAACAAACTCACGTGCGTTATACAAATAGACCGTTCCGAACACGATCGCCACGAGTGGCACAACCAACAGCACAACGTTGATCAGGCTGAGTTGCGCCTTGATCGGATCACCGCCAAAGCGCAGCAGGCCTTCTGCCACGATCGCAAAAAAGATGCCGTACGCGATCAACCATTGACTGCGGATGGCGTCTCGCGCCTGATACTTCAATACTTTAAGCAGGGTGCTCATAGTATCCGCCCTGCAGTGACCGGTGACATCAGGGACGCCACTGCGCGCTCGAGGGTGACTTGATGCGTTATGCGTTTGAGGTCATCGAGCGCGCCTACAAAGAGCATACGTCCGTTGAGTAGAAACGCTACATCGTCTGCCAATTCCTCGAGCTCGCTCATCACATGCGAGGTCAGCACAAAAGTTTTTCCGGCCGACCGCAGTGCCAGAATGGCGTCCTTCAGAATGCTGCTTGACAACGGGTCCAGTCCGGCCGTTGGTTCGTCGAGAATGAACAGATCCGGTGAGAACAGAAACGCCAACGCTGCATTGACTTTTTGTTTCGTCCCGCCCGAGAGAACCCGTAGTGGCTTATCGAGTTGATCGCGGATCGCAAGGCGGTCGATCAACTCCTCGTCCACCACCGATTTCCCTCCCCGTAAATCCTTCAGCATCGCAAAGAGATCGCGCGCCGAAAGATTCTCCGGAAAGCGCCCGATCTGCGGCATATAGCCAATGCGCGCCCGATAGGCATCGTCATCTCCGATCGCCACGCCGTCGATGACGATCCGGCCGGTGTCGGGGTGCGTCAATCCGAGAATCGATTTGATCAGTGTGGTTTTTCCTGCACCGTTCGGCCCGACAATCGCCAGGACGCGACCGCGGCGCACAGTGAGGTCCACCGAACGCAGGACCTCGATCGGCCCGAACGCCTTGGACAATCCAGAAATCTCTATCATCTCACTCATTTGACCCACCGCATTGCCGGCACGGAATCGGCCAATCCATCGGGCGTAAGCGATGGCAACACACGTTCGGCGGCATCCATCAGCGTCATGAAGATACTGCGCAACAATATCAACGCGGGTTCATTTTTTGCGACAATGACGGACGATAGGCGTACCGGACGGAATGCGACATCGCCAACGCCGTCATGGTTGATGTCATATCCCTCATACGCGGACCAGTAGTTTCCCTTGAATATCGCGCTGTTCGTGAGGCTATTGGTCGCCAGATCGAAGGTGTTGCCGGCAAAGTTGTTCGCCGAGAAGGTGGCGTCTTCGGTGCTGGCCTGAAGCTTGACGGCCCAGCCGTTATTCAAAAAATCATTGTGGTCGGCGACCAGGCGCGTGGCACCGTCGGCGAAGAGACCGGTCGCGTTATGCGAGAACACATTGCGCTCAAGATGCGCATCGGCGATTTCCTTGAGCAGGAGACCGTACGCCGCAGCGCCGCTGTTGTCTTCGAACCTGTTTCCGGTCATGCGGACGAAGTGGCTGTACATCACCGCCACGCCGGCGCCGTTACGGCGAAAGTCGTTCGAGGCGTAGTCGCAGCTGTCTGAGTACATGAAGTGCAACCCGTACCGCAGGTTGCCCACACTGAGGTTTTCACGCACATGCGCCTGCCGCACGAACTCGAAGTAGATCCCGTCGCGGTGGCCGGTAATGCTGTTGCCGACGATGGTGACGTCGCGGGAATTCCAGAGATGAATTCCGTTCCCCGAGGTGGCGTCACGCGGGTTCGTCGACCGGAGGATGTTGTGGTCGATCAGACAACCGCTCGACTGTTGCAGATAAATGCCAAAGAACGCGTCGTCGATTTTGTTGCCCGAAATGGTACAGGCACTCGAACGCAGCACCTTGATGGCGGCGAGATCCTCGGTGAACGCGACACCGACATTCCGGAACTGCAACCCTCGCAGGGTAACGCTGTCGGCCGCGATGGTCATGATTTGCCGTTGATGTTCACCATCGAGCACCGGCCATCCCTCGCCAGTGATCGTGACAGGAATCGCCACAATGATCGTCGGCTCACGGTAGGTCCCCGGGTGCACCACGATCGTGCCGCCGCGATCCACCACGCGCAGCGCGTCGCCAATAGTCCGGACCGGTCCGGTTGGCGACACATTAATCACATCTTGACGGTCGCTCGAACGTGATGCTGCCGGCACCGATGACGTCTCCTTGTCCGCTGTCGTGCCCCGCTTGACGCTTGCCAGAACCTCACTCCAACTCAACTCTTTTCCGCCGCCCAGTCGTTGCAGCAATTGCGCCACGTCGGCGCGTGAAGAAACGGCGAGCATGCCGCGGCCCATTGGCGAGCCCGTGCCCGGCCCGGTCTTTTGGATGAATCGCGCGTGATCCACGGCGATCAACACACCCGAATGCTCGAAGTCGGCGACGAGCAATGACCCGGCCGTCGTTGGTTCAGGCAAAGCGTTGTAGTACGATGCCAGACATTCGATCGCGTCGAACTGCAGTGCCTTACCGTGCGTGGTGATGATCTCGCCGCCGAAGCGGGGATCGTCAATGCGCATGCGACAGAAGTCGCAGTCGGCTCGCCCGTACGCGATGGACGGCGGCGCGCTTGTGCAAGCGACCGCAAAAGCGGTCGCCGTAATTATCGTCAATCGGAAAAACTGCACGCTACAATGCCGGCTTTGGCGTGGGTGATCGCACCACCATCACCACTGCCGCCGTACCCAGAATGAATGCGACCAACGCCACCCAGCCACCAACATCCGGCCACGAGACGGCTGTGAAATTCAACAGTTGCTTCACGCCAATAAGTGGCGGCTGATAATTCATTCCTGGGATTTTAATAATGGCGTGGGCGTAATCGATGTTGTGCCCATAGTCGTACTCCCATCGCCAAAAATCCACGAGTCCACCGGCGCCGGCGAGTGCGAAACTACCAAGCCAGACGTATAACGCCTTCCGGTTGCCAGTAGCGGCCACAACCAATCCAAACAGGATGAGCCCGCCGACCACCCACGGAATAATCCGTAACTCCGGGATGGCCGACGGCGTGATGCGCTTCATGCCGATGTAATGATTCAATCCATTAATGTTGTCCAAATCGTTCGGTGTGAGGCCCCGAATGCTGCTAATCCCGATCTGCATCCCGAGCCCTTCCGGGTACTGCGGTGCCGCCAGTTCTACGCGCCAAACCGGAAACACAAACAACCCAAGCAATGCGATCGACGCGATTGCCGTAATCAGCCGTGCGACGCGTGACATGATGCGCTCCTATTGAGTAACAGTGACGTCGCGTACGGCCAGCGTGAGCTACGGTCGGGCCGGTTTCGGTTCCGTTCCCGGCAACCGGCCGCTCTGCGTTTTCGATGCATTCGAAACATTCGCCGTCAGTGGCACGTGCGATCCTGCCGCGGACACCCGCGCGTACCCCTGCATCTCTTGATGCAACGCCGAGCAAAAGTCCGTGCAATAGAAGGGATACACGCCCACGCCTTGCGGGACCCACTTCATTGTTCTCGTCGAGCCCGGCGGGAGAATCACTCCCGCAGTCGTCGCGCCGAACACCGCGAAGCCGTGACCGATATTCCAGTCCTGCTCAATGTTGGTCACGTGAAAGTAGACGGTGTCGCCGAGCTCAATGCCTTCGAGATTGTCGGGAGCGAAATGGCTCCGAATGGCAATCATCTTCACGTCCACGCGTTTACCGGTGCGTGCAATCCCGCCTTCGCTTTCCGATTTCGTGGCGAACGGATTCTGGTTTTCGGCGAGCTTGTCGAACTTGATTGAATGCGGCTGGAGCAGACTGGCCGGCACGGCATTGGCGTAGTGCGGCTCGCCTTGCGTCGGGAAATCGAGCAGCATCTTCATCTTGTCCCCGCTGATATCAATGAGCTGGGCCGAGCGTGACATTTCCGGACCCGTCGGCAGATAGCGGTCTTTGGTGATCTTGTTCAAGGCCACCAAATATTTGCCATACGGCTTGCGGCTGTCGCCGCCGGGAATCATCAAGTGACCCACCGCGTAGTACACCGGCATTCGGTCGAGCACCTCCCATGTGCCGAGCTTCCACTTAACGATTTCCGACGAGATGAACATCGACGTGTAGGCATTGCCCTTGCCGTCGAATTCAGTGTGTAGCGGTCCGAGCCCCGGCTTCTGCACTTCGCCGGCAATCACGGCATCGTACTTCAGGACCGGAATGCCGTCGATGGTTTTCTCGAACGCCTTGTCGGCAATCGCTTTCTGCATTTTGGTGAAGGAATGCACCGGGATGACCGTCGCCAGTTTTCCGCCCGCTACGATGTACTCACCTGATGGATCGACGTCCACGCCGTGCGGCGACTTCGGAGTTGGGAGGTAGTACACCACGCCTTCGCAATCGGCGGGATAGAGCATCGTGACGCCGGTCTTCGTTTCGCTCTTCGCGATCTGCGATGCCGGGTCAATGTAATTGTGAACGTAGGTTCCGCCGAACTTCTTTGACTTTCCCGCGGCAATGCATTCCTCGGCGCGCTTGTAGTTCACGGCCGCGATGTAATCCTTGTCGGCCTGTGATGCATTGACTTCCAACTTCGTATTGGCCTGCTCGGAGTTGTACGTCGTGAAGAAAAACCATCCATCGGACGGCCCTTTTCCGGAGTGCCCCAGATCATAGTCATATCCTGGCATCATGATCTGAAACGCGATGTCCATCTTGCCGGGGATGTTTGCCGTGATGAACGACAGCGTGCCCTTGAAGTTCTTCTTGAAGCTTTCAATCGGCACATCCACTTGGGGAATCGGCACACTGAAGCGGGTTGCCGAGACGAGATATTTCGAGTCCGGCGTCACGAAGGGCGATGCATGACCGCCAGCAGCGTTCGGAACCTGAATGATTTCGGTAGTTTCAAATCGCTTGAGATCGATTCTGGCAACGCGTGGCGTATTGTTCGCATTAAGAAAGAGCCATCGCCCATCGGGAACTCCGTCCGTCTGGGATAGTTCGGTATGATGCGAGTCGTCCCACGGCACGAATCCAAATGTTGTGTTCAGCATGGACTTCGTCTCATCGCTGTATCCGTAACCGTTCTCCGGAAACTGAGAGAAAACGGGAATCGACTTGATGAGGCGGCCAGACGGCAAACCATAGACGGTGAGTTGACCGCTGAACCCGCCGGAGAGGAACGAGTAGAACTCGTCATACGAGCCCGGCGCCACATACACGCGGGCGGCCGCATCCCCAGCAAGTAAGCCTTTCGGAGAGCCGCTCTTAGCACTCGGCGCACAAGCAGACGCCAGTGCTCCAAGGGCGAGCATGGCAACTCCACGACAGAACGATCGTGTGGCGGGAGAGGAGAATTGCATCGCTACCTCGCAAAGGAAGACTCAATTCGCATAGCGAATGCGGCCTCACAGGGCCGCATTCGCTTGCATGCGAGGTAGGATAGGACTGCGGCGTATGCTGAGCAGTCAGGATTCGCCGTATTTGACGTCAGGTAATCGCGACGACTTCTGTCGGCGTTTCCCCGACCTAACAGCTCCTATTTCTTGGGAGGAGCCAGCAAGAGTCCGACACCGATCACAATCGCTCCAACACCGGCCCAGATGGGCACGTTCACGGTGCGTTGGTCCTTTACCGTCAATTCAATCGGACCGATCTGCGTTTCGTGTGTGTCCTTGATATACGTGAAACCACCGTACGCCAAACCGGCGACGCCCAGTGCGATCGCAATGATCGCTATGACCCTGATTTGATTCATTAGTACTGTCTCCTTTAAAGCGGCTTTCGTCCCTGGATGACGCGCACCAGGATGACGACGATCGCAATAACCAGGAGGATATGAATCAGCCCGCCCATCGTGTATGCCGTCACCATACCCAGCAGCCACAGCACTACCAGGATCACCACCAAAGTCATCAGCATGTTTTTTGCTCCTCGATCGCCCGCGTGGCGGGGGACGTTAAAGTGTTTCCTACGTGAGTTCCGTCAATTCCGGTATTCCCTGAACCTTCACCTTCGGCACTGAGGCCGAAGGTTCGCCGGGCGCATTTTCTGCGCCCGGCGAACCTTTTCACGTCGATCTGTTGATCAACACACACATAGCAACTACGGTTTCTTGGTTTCGGATCCGACGCTCAGTTGGAACATGTCGCGACGATTGGGCGCGAGTGCCGGAATATTGGCCTTCGTCGCCGCGGCATTGACTACCGGATCTGACTCGCCCTTGGACTCGATGCTCACACGGCTCGCATCAATGCCATGCGATACGATGTAATCTTTTGCCGCTTCGGCGCGCCGCAGACCGAGCGCTGCGTTATAACCAACCGTACCAAGTTTGTCTGTGTGACCAGAGATGAAAACTTTCATCGTCGGGTTAGCCCGGAAGAGAGCGATTTTCTCATCGAGAATCGTCTTCGCGGAATCCGTGAGGTCCGATTTGTCAAACGCGAACAGAATCCGGTCGGCCATCGTCGACAAGTCGGCGGTGGACGGTGCCGGTGTGCACACACAGGGGTTCCGGCTCAGCGAGTCGCGCAGGTTGCGATAATCCTGCTCGACGCGGCGCCGACGTGCCTGCTCCTCAGCACTGACCGAATCGGGCCGCTGTGGGGACATGACCGCCGGACCCGG
>JANYKA010000253.1 GCA_025358315.1 Gemmatimonadota bacterium
TTGGTCCGCGTGAACACCAGCGCCTCTTTCATATCGCCACGCTTAAGTAACGCCAGCAGCAGCGCGGATTTCAATTCCTGTCCCACCGGATACACGGCCTGCGTGATGCCGGTAGCAGGTGCGGCCTGCCGCTCGACGTTGATCGTCACCGGGTTCTTGAGCATCTCACGCGTGAGTTGCGCGATCGGCGGCGGCATCGTCGCGCTGAAGAACAGCGTTTGCCGTTTCGCAGGGACGTGTTTGATGATGCGGCGAATGTCGGGAAGAAATCCCATGTCGAGCATGCGGTCCGCTTCGTCGAATACCAGGAACTCAAGGCCATCAAGTTTCGCGTACGGCATCCGGAAATGGTCGAGCAGACGTCCGGGCGTGGCGACGATAATATCAACGCCACTGCGGAACGCGTGTTCCTGCGGGCCCATTCCCACACCGCCATACACCGATGCACCGCTTAGCGGCGTGTGTACGGCGAGCGAATTAATTGCTTCGACAATCTGAGCGGCGAGTTCACGCGTTGGCGTAATCACCAACGCGCGCGTTGTTCCGCGCGGCTTGTCCATCAGTTTGTGAAGGATCGGCAGAACGAACGCCGCAGTTTTGCCGCTGCCTGTCATCGCACAGGCAAGCACATCCCGGCCGGCAAGCGCCGGTGGAATGGAGTCGGTTTGAATGGGAGTTGGACGGGTATAACCAAGTTCCTTCAGGGCGCGCAGGAGACTTGGATGCAATTGCAGAGATGTAAACGCCACGAGATTTTGGAGTAGGAGAAGTGCTGGGCGCGCCGGTGTTTGGGCGCGCGCGTCCTACAAGATAGTCTATTTACGCCTCTTGATGTGGTTGCCGGGCATACTGGCCTCCGGCATCGCCCCGGGCCACACGCGCCACAAGCGCCATAGGCAGGGCAAGCGCTGCCGCGGCACCACCAGACGCGCCGTCAACGTGACCGTCAAAACCAATCATTGGCCATCTCATACGTTGTCGCGTCGAGCCGGCGGAGCAATTCTCCATCGGTCACCGTTTTCGTGAGCTCCCACCGGAAAAAGTAGCGCGCCGCCTGAAGCTTGCCTCGATAGAACGCGAGATCAGCGTCGGACGCGCCGCGCGCCAGCGCCCGTGCGGCGGTGTCGGCCTGACGTAGCCAGAGCCACGCGACCACGGTGCGGCTCACGAGATCGAGATAGACGCTCGCATTCGCGAGCGCGAGAGCCGGATCGCCTTCCGCCGCCGCGCGCACGAGCAGTTGCGTGGTCTCCACCATTCGTACCACACCGGCCCGCAGTGCCTCCGAGAGTTCCCCGACATCAAGACTTGTTCCGGCGATAGTTTCACGAATGCAGTCCACCAAGGCGGTGAATGATGCCCCGTTCTCTTGCATGACCTTTCGACCCAGCAAGTCGATCGCTTGAATGCCGTTCGTGCCTTCGTGAATCTGGTTGAGCCGGTTGTCGCGATACAGTTGCTCCACACCATACTCGCGCGCATACCCGTAGCCGCCGAGTACCTGCATGGCGTTAGATATCGCGTCCTGACCGGCCGATGATGGCCACGATTTTGCGACCGGCGTGAGGACATCGAGCAGCCGCTTGGCGCGGGTCCGCTCCGCTTCGTCAGGTGCGGTCTCCTGTTCGTCGACGAGGCGCGCACACTCGATGATGAGCGACAGCGCGCCCTCCACAGTCGCCTTTTGCATCAATAGCATCCGGCGCACGTCAGGATGTTCGATGATCGGCACTGGTGGCCGTCCGGGATTCCTCTCACCGGGCGCACGCCCCTGGCGTCGTGTGTGGGCATAGGCCAGCGAGTACAAATACGCGCGATAGCTCATCGCCATCGCGGCGCGACCCACACCGATGCGGGCCTCATTCATCATATGGAACATGTAAATGAGCCCTTTGTGCGGCTCACCGACGAGATAGCCAACAGTGGGTCCGGCCTCACCAAAATTCAGGATGCAGCTTGTCGTACCACGCCATCCCATTTTGTGAATGAGTCCGGCCAGTTTCACGTTGTTGAGCGCTCCTACAGCCCCATCGTCTCCGATCAATCGCTTTGGCACAATGAACAGCGAGATGCCGTTCACGCCAGCCGGTGCTCCGGCAATTCGTGCCAACACCATGTGCACGATATTCTCGGCGATCTCGTGATCGCCACCGGAGATCCACATTTTCGTGCCGGTGATGTTGTAGGCGCCAGTGCCATTCGGAGTCGCTGTAGTCAGAATATCGCTCAGCGATGACCCCGCCTCGGGCTCGGTGAGCGCCATCGTGCCGGTGAACTTGCCGCTCAGCATCGGCGCGAGAAATCGTTCTTTTTGTTCTGGTGAGCCGAAGACGGCGATAAGATTCGCCGCTCCGGTCGTGAGCAACGTATAACTTGCCGTTCCAATATTCGCGGCCTCAAAATGCGCGATGGCCACTGTGGCGATCGTGTGCGGCAGTTGCATGCCGCCAATCGCTGCGTCATGCGTGGCGGCGAGCAGGCCACTCTCAGCGTACGCGGCAAACGCGGCCTTCACTTCGGGATTGAGTACGGCCCCGCCATTTTCGAAACGCGGTTCTTCAGTGTCGTTCCGCTTTTGATGCGGCGCGAAATGTTCGGTGGCGATGCCGCGAGCGGTGTCGAGCACGGCGTCGAAGGTTTCGCGGGTGTAGTCGGCGAATCGGGGGCGCGCGGTCAGCGACTCAGCATCCACGACTTCATAGAGTTGGAACGCGATGTCGCGCGGTTTGAGCAACGGTGCTGTCATAGCTTAAACCTAACAC
>JANYKA010000034.1 GCA_025358315.1 Gemmatimonadota bacterium
CTGCATGACATCGGCAAGATTGGCACCCGCGATTCAGTGTTGAACAAGGAAGGCTCGCTAACCAGCGAAGAGTTTGCCGAGATTCGTCGGCATACCACCGACGGTGAATCGATGCTGAGCGTGCTGCGCGAGGATCATCCCGAGGTGTTGCAGATCGTTCGGTCGCACCACGAGCGTCTCGACGGCAGCGGATTTCCTGATGGTTTGCGCGGCGAAAGCATTCCGCTTCCCGCGCGGATCGTCTGTGTAGTAGACGCGTTTGACGCCATGACCTCTGCTCGGTCTTATGGTCAAGTGCGCACTCCCGAGTGGGCCGTTAAGGAATTGCGCCGCGTGTCGGGCACACATTTTGACCCGAACGTCGTCAATGCATTTCTGACGGCATTTCCGAATCTTGGCACACCCGAGCGTGCCGCACCAAACAGTTGATAATCATTGCGGCAGCTCAAATGCGAAGACACTGCCACGGGGCGTCGCAGCCTCAACGCCGATCGTGCTTCCGTGGGCCTCCACCGCAAGTTTGCAGAACGCGAGTCCGAGTCCAACCGAGTGGTAAGAGCGATCCTTTCGCAGCTGCGCCGCGCCAAACTTGTGAAAGATTCGCTCTCGCGCCTCGACAGGCACGCCTTCCCCTTCGTCCTGCACCGCCACTCGCACCCGGTCTGCGACGCGCCTGACGTCGATGTACAGTTTGCCAATGGAAGGAGTGTGTTTGATGCCGTTACTCAACAAATTTTCCATCACTCTGCGTATCAAACCCCCGTCACACGACGCTGTGACGTCGCCTGAAGTGGACAGCTCAATCCGGCGACCGCTTTCCATTCGCGAAAGCGAGCGCCGCACCTGATCGGCAAGCGTTCCGAGGTCGACCGGTGCGCGCGTAAGCGGCATCTTGCCTTCCTCCATTCGCGTTACGTCAAGCAGCGTATTGGCCATCTCGTTCAACATCCGAGCACTCTGCGATGCATCGCGAACGTCGTCCGCCATCTCTCCCTTGGCCTCCATCTCCATGAGGCTGAGACGACCGAGCAAGACGGTAAGTGGCGTGCGCATGTCGTGCACAATCATGTGCGTCAGCTCGTGACGCAGCCTCTCTAACTCGCGAAGTTTTCTAATCGCTTCCTCCAAGTCGCGGCGCGCTTTGCGGAGCTCGAGCTGACTCGATACCCGCGCAAGCACTTCTTCCACCTGGAACGGCTTCGTGACGTAGTCGACTCCGCCAACGGCAAACCCTCGGACCTTATCCTCTAATTCCGTGAGCGCTGTCAGGAAGATGACCGGGATATCGCGAGATGCGGGGTTCTCTTTCAGGCGGCGGCACACCTCAAACCCATTCATCTCTGGCATCTTTATGTCGAGCAGGATCAAGTCCGGGGCCTCATGTGCCACTGACTCGAGCGCCTCTCGACCGCTCATGACGGGTCGCGTTTCAAACCCGGCGGTGGCTAGCATGCTCGACAGCAGTCGCAAGTTATCGACCTTATTGTCGACCAACATGATGTTGGGACTTGAACCTGTCATGAGAGTGCTCCGTCCAACGCGTCGTGCAGCATGTCATACCGGAATGCGTTCGCGGCGTTGCGTATTGCGGTTGCGGCGAGTTCCGAGTGCATAGCCGCGCGGTCCGCTAACTGCAGCAGCTTGGTGGCCCGAGCCTGTCGGCACGCGTCGCGGAGCTCCGTAACCAGCTCCGGGGGAAGCCGATGCAGCAACTCTCGAATGTCCAAGCTGCCAACGTCGACCGCGTCAACAGCGGCGCTGGACATCGGCGTTGGCGCAGAAAGCATTCGAATGCCTGCCGCGCGTGCGATGACTTCATAGAGCTCCACGTCCCGGTATGGCTTCTGCAGGAAGCCGTTCGCTCCGGCCGCCTCGGTTTCGTGGGCTGTGACATCTTTCGCGGCTGCTGTAACCACGATAATGGGCGTCGATGTATCCTGCTCGCGAAGGTGTCGGATCGCGGCTATGCCTCCCATTCCCGGCATATGAAGGTCCATGAAGATCACATCGGGGTGCCACTCGGCGTGAACGGCAATGGCGCGCTCTCCGCTGTTCACACTTCGTGTGAGGAAGCCCGCACTTGTGAGTGTCTCCTCAAGCAGTTCGCGATTGCTCAGGACATCATCCACCACAAGGGCCCTGAGGCCGTTCTCCGAGGATGCGAGCCGTTGAGCGCGTCCCGCTGGCCGACTCATAATCACGCCGGTTGACTCGACCTCGCCCTGGAAGGTGAACGTAAACGTGCTTCCCTCACCGGGAATGCTGCGCACGACGAGGTTCCCACCCATGAGTCGCGCGAAGTTGCGGCTGATGGGAAGCCCGAGACCGGTGCCGCCCTTGTTCCGACCAGCATCGGACTGCTGAAAAGGAGAGAAGATCGCGTCGCGGTCGGACGGCGCAATTCCCGGCCCCGTGTCCAGCACATCGACCGTGACCTCACAACTGGCTGATTCGGTTTCGCGCGATGTCACCCGCATCGTGATGCTTCCTCTCTCAGTGAACTTCGCGGCATTCCCCACCAAATTGATCAAAACTTGGCGCACTTTTCCGGCGTCGCCGTGGAGCACGCGGACAAGTCCGGACGTCAACTGCACGTGAAAGCCCAGTCCGCGTCGCGATATCAGTTCGGTGAACATCAATCGCACGCTGTCGACCAGCTCATGCAGATCGAACGGTTCGCGAGAGAGCGTCACGCGGCCCGCTTCGATCCGCGACATCTCCAGGACGTCGTTGAGCAGGGTGAGCAGGTGGTCACCGCTCGAGTGGATAGCGCCGACTTTTCTGCGCTGAGACTCGTCCAACGTAGTGTCGCGCTCGAGTAGCTGGGCGTAGCCGAGGATCGCGTTCAGCGGCGTGCGGATCTCGTGGCTCATGTGAGCGAGAAACACGCCCTTCGCGCGATTCGCACTTTCGGCGGCGTCCTTTGCGGCTCGGAGTACGAGTTCGTAGTTCTTGAATTCGGTGACATCCTGAGAGACCCCGTACATGTCCGTGGGCGTGCCATTCGCATCCCTGATGACGTCGCCGATCGCGTGCTCCCACACGATACGCCCGTCTGCGGGACGCTTGTACGCGTACGTCACGTCATATCGGGGGACGTCTCCCGCGCACGCGGCCGCGAACGTCGCCGCGGTGCTTTCGCCTATGACCGCATCTGCCGCGTTGACCTGCGCTGCCCAGAACTCCAGTGAATACCGCATTCCCTCCGACGGTGGATCGCCGTGCATTTCGACTATGCGCTCGGACGAGAACCAGTCTCCGGACCCGTCGAGTGGCACATGCCAATATCCCGCCTTGCTCAAGTCCAGCGCGGTCGTCGAGAGGAAGTTTGCACGTTGTAGTTCCTTCGTGCGCGTCGCCACGAGGGTCTCCAAATCCTCCTGATGCTTTCGGAGTTCGATCTCCGCCAAAACGCGGGTGGTGATATCGATGTTGAGCCCGACGAGTCGCGCTGGCTGATCTCCTTCTGCCGGCAACAACGTGGCGGCGCCATGAATGTGCCGTTCCGATCCGTCGGGAAGTCGCAATCGGAACTCGGTATGCGCCTGAGGTCCGCCGCGCGCCACCCGTTCGATGTACCTCTGCATGCGGGGGATATCTTGGCGATTGACCCGCGACGCCCACTCGTCAAACGGCACCGCGCCATCTGCCTCTGGCTTAATCCGATAGAGTTCCCACAGGCGATTATCGGCCCGTAACCGCCGCGTCGCTGGGTCCATCATCCAGATGCCAATGTTTGCCGCTTCGAGCGCCAAATCCAGTTGCCGCTGCGTACGGCGGCGCTCGACCAACTCGGTCCGGGCTTCGCGCTCGAGGCGCTCTCGTTCCGTGACGTCCATCGAACCGGTGAGGATGAAGCGGCGACCATTCTCCTCGTAGCCGGTAATGGACACTTCTGAGACGCGGGGCTCCCCGCTCAGCCGGCGAGCGGGAACCACCAGTCTGTGAGTCCGGCCGTCGGCAATTGCGGCAATAATCTCGGCTTTCGTTTCTGCGGTAAGCACCCCCATCTCGATTATGGACTTTCCTAAAAGCTCGTCGGCCGATGCGGCGCCGACGTGTTTCACGTATGCGTCGTTCACTTCTACAAAACGGTCGGTATCAAAGTCAGTTACCGTAAGCCCCACCGGGCTTTTCTGGAAAATTGTGCCGAACTTTAGTTCCGACAGCTTAAGCGCGTCCTCAGTTTTTTTGCGCTCAGTGACGTCGACGAACGACGAGATCAGAAGCTTTTCACCCTCGAAATCGAGCAGCTGCGAGGCAGTACGTATGACGACCGCGCGGCCGTCTTTGGTGAGCATGCGCAGCTCGGTATCCCGAACTTCTCCCCCAACGGCCGCCACTTGCCTGATGAAATTCGAGCGATCCGACGGGTTCAGCCAGAGGCCCAATCCTTGCGAAGTTTTCCCGATAACCTCGTTCCTCGTAAACCCATAAATGCGCACGAACTCATCGTTTACCTCGATAAGGCGTCCGTCATCGACGCGGCTCACAGCCAGCCCAGCCGGCACCGATTTGAACACCCGCTCGAACTTTTCTTCAGAGCTCCGTAACGCCGTGGCGGATCGCTCGAGACGCTTTTGGATGAGGCTTCCAAGCGAGTAAATAATGGCCACGGCGGCGGCGCATGAGACGACTGTGTTCAGCGATGAGCCGAGTGCAGGCGAAACGTTGCTAAAAAGTTTGACGGTGGCCAAATCGGTGACAACTACGGCCAGCGCAACCAACGGTAACAGCCAGCGCATCATGACGGCGCGGACTGAGTCTCCCACGAGCACGCGATTCGGCCACGCCGTGGGGC